>JAKSBB010001241.1 GCA_022361315.1 Desulfobacterales bacterium | reverse complement strand
GACTGGGAGATCACGGACGGTATTAAGGATATCCCCATTGAAGAGCGGGACCCGGATGAAATCCGCTACGTTCAGGGACTCTGCGACGGCAAAGTGCAAAGCGTCCTGGTGCCGCCCGAAGACAGCCCTGCCGCCAACCACGCCTTTGACGTGACCCCCCGCCGTCTGGTGACGGGATTTATCACTGAGCGTGGCATCTGTGACGCATCCGAAGCGGCCATTCTGGGATTATTTCCGGATAAGAAGCCCGGCAATTAATTCAAATTCGGTATTATCAACCCCGGAAAGGAGGACAATGAAACGGACCACAGCAATTTTGATCATTGTCCTCCTCCTGCTTCCTTTACAGGCCATCGCCGGCCGGAGCCTGACCTTTTCCACCATCCGGGAAGCCAGGTTCAAAACACCCATTATGGAGATTATTACCGAGGCTTACAATCGCCTGGGTATTGCGGTGACCTTTGCCGAGTTGAACTCACAAAGGGCCCTGATCAGTGCGGAGCAGGGGGAGTATGACGGTGAATTGTTCCGTATCGACGGCATACAGAATCAATTCCCCCATCTGGTGCAGGTGGATATTCCCTGTTTCTGGACCTATCCCTATATTTATGTCCGCAGGGGAGATCAATTTCCCGTGGACGGCTGGCAGGGGATACCAAAGCAGTTTACCATGGCCGCCCTGTTCGGCATCAAACACCAGGAGCAGAGGGTGGCTGCCCACGGCATCAGGGTGGTCTGGGTCCGGAGTCCGGAGCAGGCCCTGAGATTCGTCTCTTCCGGCAAGGCGGACTTCACCATCTCCGATAAAACCCAGGGTGCCCTGATCATAGATACCCGGGGGATATCCAACCTGATCCGTCTGTCTCCGCCCCTGGAGCGGGTGGATTTTTTCCATTATCTCCACCGGAAGAATGAACACCTGGTCCCCCGAATCCGGCAGGTGCTTGCAGATATGACGGCTGAGGGCCGGATCGCAGGGTTTGCCCCTTCACCGGATTGAATAGGCGTGACCAGGCCTTATACTTTACTAAATCATATGTAACTCAATGGAATCAGGAGGCAGCCATGTCATCATCCCAATCCAAGCCATCCCAATCGAAACTGGACCGTTTTAACCACCTGTATGAAACCGGGGAAACCCCATGGGAGTTAAACCGGCCGGACAAATATCTGATCCAATGGGTCCGGGACTGGCCCATCGCACCCTGCAAAGCACTGGACATCGGCTGCGGCACAGGATTCAACGCCATATGGCTCAGCGAACAGGGGTTTGAGGTCACCGGTGCCGATTTTTCCCCTCTGGCCGTGCAGCGGGCCGGGGAAAATGGGCGCAAGTCAGGCCGAAACATCTCATTCATTGAACTGGATTTCCTCTCGGGATCTGCCGGGGACGCCCCTTTTATGTTCCTCTTTGACCGGGGATGTTTCCACTCCTTTGACGATCCTGCCCAGCGGGCGGCATTTGCGAAAAATGCCCACGGCCACCTGGGGGACAACGGCCTCTGGCTCAGTTTCTTAGGTAACGCCGATGCCCCGCCCAGAGATGAAGGCCCACCCATGCGGTCGGCCCTGGATATCGCCACCGCTGCAGAACCCTGGTTTGAAATCCTTTCCCTCACCTCTGCCGTATTTGATTCGGAGCGGGAAA
The DNA here is from genome assembly GCA_022361315.1 of Desulfobacterales bacterium. The sequence goes on along the minus strand of JAKSBB010001241.1, from coordinate 1,259 downwards.
CCCCGGCCAGAAGTTGGCAATGCCTGATGAAAAAACGGGCGATTTAGGTGCGGTTGTAAAGACACGGGGTGATGCTAAAATCCATATAGAACGGTGATTTATTCGCATACGGCGCCTTCTTAGGGATTGCTAATCCGCTGGGTTTTCTGTTATGAGGGGTATATAACCCTTAACAAAGCGTCTGCCCATGTCCCCGAATGAGCACCGGAAAATTCGCTTTATAAAAGCCATCACCCTGGTGGGGATTCCCATTGCCCTGATGTTCGCAGGATTGTATGCCTATATGGAACAGCGGGAAGGCTTTTATTTCGGCCTTGCCATTGCCCTGCTCCTCTGCGCCAGCCGGTTGGGCATCAATAAGGGGGTGCACCGTCTCACCTATCTGCTGGGAACCGGGGTGCTGACGATTCTCTTCCTGCTGATTCTCGCCACCGGCACCGGCGCCCCCCACAATATTTTCTGGTTTTTTCTGCTGCCCATGGTGTTTTACATATTGCTGGACATGAAGACGGCGACCCTGTTCCTTGGGCTTACCACTGCCGGTCTGTTTCTGCTGCTGGTTATGCCGGATATCTATGATACCCACGTTTATGACAACCATCTGGTGCTGCGTTTTTTCATCGTCTATGCCCTGGTGTCCACCATGGCCTGGGCCTATGAGGCCACCCGCAAAGGCTACGAGACGGATTTGTTCCGGCAGAACGAGGAAATCGTAAAGCAGAAGGAGTTTCTTTCCATCCTGCTGGAAACCCTGCCCAACCCCTTCTTTTTCAAGGATGTCAACGGGCGTTACCAGGGGTGCAACCGCGCCTTTGAGGCCATGCTCCGCACCCCGAGAGAAGAGATCATCGGCAGGACCGTCTACGAGATCGCCCCCAAAGAGGTGGCAGATATCTACCATGAGAAGGATCGTGCCCTCATCAATGCCCCGGGAAAACAGGTGTATGAAAGCCGGGTGATTATCCCGGACAGGGGGGAGCGGAACGTCATTTTCCACAAGTCCACATTTGCAGACAACGCCGGGGAGGTCCAGGGCATTATGGGAGTGGTCTTCGACATCACCGACCTCAAAAATGCGGAAGCTGCGAAAACCACGCTGATCCATGAGCTTGAAACGGCCCTTGCCCAGATCCAAACCCTGGGCGGCATGCTGCCCATCTGTTCCTCCTGTAAGAAAATCCGGGATGACCAGGGGTATTGGCAGGCCCTTGAGACCTATATCGAAACCCATTCCGACGCCCTGTTCAGCCACAGCATGT
>JAKSBB010000070.1 GCA_022361315.1 Desulfobacterales bacterium | reverse complement strand
GGTTCTTTCAACATCTCCACCACCACGGCCTTTGTGGTGGCCGGAGCAGGCGTCACCGTGGCCAAGCACGGCAACCGGAGTATCTCCAGCAAGTGCGGCTCTGCAGATGTCCTCGAAGAACTGGGCGTAAAGCTGGATATCGACCCTGAAATTGTCGAAGAGGCGGTGAATGAAATCGGCATCGGCTTCATGTTTGCCCCCATGTACCACGGCAGTATGAAATATGCCGGCAAGGCCCGTCAGGATTGCGGTATCCGAAGTATCTTCAACATGCTCGGCCCCCTTACCAACCCGGCCTCTGCCTCTTGCCAGATCCTGGGGGTGTTTGCCCCGGAACTGACCGAAATGTTTGCCAGGGCTCTCAAGCTGCTGGGCGTTGAAAAGGCCTTCGTGGTCCACGGCCATGACGGTATGGATGAGATGACCGTCACCGATCTCACCCGGGTAACCGAACTCTCCGACGGTATGATCAAGACCTATGATGTGGATCCCCTGAACTACTTCGATGACTATGCCACCCCGGAAGATCTCAAAGGTGGCGATGTCAAGGAAAACGCCGCCATCACCCTGGCCGTGCTAAAAGGCGAAACCGGCCCGAGACAGGATGTGGTCCTCCTGAACGCCGGTGCGGGACTTGTGGCCGCCGATGCTGCTCCCACCATAGAAAAGGGTATCGAAATTGCCAAAAAAGCCATCGAATCCGGGGCTGCCCTGGAAAAACTGGAACAACTGGCGGCGTACACCCGGGAAAACGGTTAAAGGAAGAGGTGATACAGATGGAAGGATTCCTGAAAACCGTTGTTGAGGTTAAAAAGGAAGAAATTGAAAGATGCCGGGCTGAGATTCCGCTGGCGACCCTCCGCCGGGAGGCAGAGGAGACACAGATCCCGGCATCATTTGCCGAGGCTATGGGAAAGAGCACACCGGAAGATCCGGGCATCATCGCCGAGGTGAAAAAGGCATCCCCGTCCAAGGGAGATATCCGGCCGGATCTTGACGTACCGGCCTATGCCGAAGCCTATACCAAAGGCGGCGCCCGGGCTATTTCGGTCCTCACTGAATCCCGCTTCTTCAAGGGAACCATGGCGGATCTGCAAGCGGTGTGCGGTAACACAGAGCTGCCTGTACTGCGCAAGGATTTTATCTTTGACGAATATCAGATCTACGAGGCCAAACGCGCCGGTGCCTCTGCCGCACTGTTGATCACCACCCTGCTCTCCCCTGTCCAGCAGGCAGAACTCACCCATCTGACCCGGGAACTGGGCATGGAGCCTCTGGTGGAAATAAACTCCGAGTGGGAGTTTGAACAGGCTTACCAGGCCGGGGCAAAGGTCGTGGGCATCAACAACCGGAATCTGACCACCCTGGAGGTGGACCATACGGTGGCCGGACGGGTGGCAAAGATTTTCCCGGAGGAAATCATCCCCGTGGAAGCCTCCGGTATCTCCGGCAGGGAGGGGATAAAGGCAGGGCTTTCCAACCGGATCTATAACTTCCTGGTGGGAGAAAGCATTGTCCGTGCCGAAGATCCGGCGCAATTTATCAATGATCTCTGTGGCCGTAAACCGGCAGAAGACGGGGACGCGTAACCATGGCATTGTCTTCCAAATGGCAGCCGGCCTCCGATGCCCGGCCCCTGGTGAAAATCTGCGGCCTCACCCGGGTAGAAAATGCCCTGGCCTGTGCTGAGGCCGGGGCAGATATTATTGGCCTGGTATTTTTCCCCAAAAGCCCCAGAGATGTTTCCATGTCAAGGGCCGCAGACATAACCCGGGCACTTCCCGACCATGTCCCCACCTGCGGTGTTTTTGTGGATGCGGACTATGACACCCTCATGGCAACCGTTGAAAAAACCGGTATCCGGATTGTCCAGCTGCATGGCAATGAATCCCCGGATCTGGCCACCCGGATGTCCCACCAGGGACTTGTGGTGGTCAAAGCCTTTTTTGCTGCAAGGGAACCCGGGCTTGAAAAGGCATCCGAATATCCGGATGCCGATTTCTGCCTGGCGGAGTACGGCGAAGGGATTCTGCCGGGAGGTAACGCGGAGTCATGGGATTACGGCCTGGCCAAAGGATTTGCCTCGGCAAACCGACTGATGCTGGCCGGCGGTCTAACTCCTGAAAATGTGGGTACCGCAGTGCGGGAGACCAATCCGGCTGCAGTGGACATCTCCTCGGGTGTGGAAGCCTCCCCCGGCATAAAAGACGTGGAAAAGGTAAGCCGGTTTATACTGAACGCCAAATCACCGGCTTAGCCCTTCGGATAGCACCCTATCTGACCAGAATATTGTTGCCGGGATAGATCTTATCCTGAGCCGACAAATTGTTCAGCTTACGGATGGCGGCCACCGTGGTTTTATACTTCTGGGAAATGGACCAGAGGGTTTCCCCCTTTTTAACCGTATGAAACATCTGTTTCGGTTTGGCCGGTTTCTGGGCTGTCTTCTGAGATTGTACCGCCTTTTTCTTCACGGGAACGGAGGTAGATTTGACGGCAACCGTCTTCGTGGTTTTGGTGGCTGCAGGTTTGGCAACTTTGCGCTTGGACACCGTCGCTGCCTTTGATTTTAACGAAGCAATCCGTTTCTCCATTGCCCCCATCCGTTCGATCAGGGCGTCCATCTTCAGGGTGACAGCGGTTTCCAGGCGGGAGACCCTGTCATCCAGAGCGGCAATGGCCTTGGGCGACGGCATCTCCCCGTTAACATCAGGGGTTGCAGAGGCCACGCGGTTTAAAGAGACCTCCAAATCGGCAATCCGTTTTTCAAGGCTCTGGGCATCCATCCCCACCGCCGAACCGCCGGAACCATTACCCGTAGGCAGCCTCCCCCCGGTATCCGAAGAACGGAAGAAGAAAACAAATACCAGCACCGTCACCACGAGTGCACCGACGATGATCAGGGTGAACTCATTTTTCTTGAGCAGGGAGCCTTCCACGGCAAGATCGTCAGGCTTGGGCACTTTGCGCTTCTGATTGGTATTTTTCTGGGTGGTGGGGATCTTGGATTCGGGTTTGGCCTTTGGTTTCATCTCGCAGCTCCTGTGATATGGATGAGTTCGCACTTCCTACATATCATTTCAAGGATTTTTATCAACCCCTGAACCTTAAGTCTCCATCAAAATACATTGAATCCGCGTTCTGGACTATGGTAGAGTTGATAAAAGCGTCAACGGCGCCCAACCACAAACGCCAGGAATAAGCTCGGGGAAACCATCATGACACTGAAACCTGTCCGCCTGAAATATATAATTTTCAGCATCATTGCCACTACTCTTTTCCTGGCAGGTACATTGCTTGTACCACCCGCCGCAACTGCCAGGGAAGTCATGACCAATAAACTGGGCATGAACCTGGTCCTT
>JAKSBB010001094.1 GCA_022361315.1 Desulfobacterales bacterium | reverse complement strand
GCCAGTATAGCACAGGTGTCCGCTGTTTTAAAAGACGGCAGGCCTGTAAAAGGGACACCTTGATTTTCACCGGGGACAGGGGTAGGATGCTGGCTGCTAAGCATCTAACGGATCAGGAATTCAACAGAAGGAAGACCGATTATGACAGACGCATCACCGGTATTTGAGCGGCACTACGAAGATTACCTGAAGCAACTGAAAACGCTGGATCTTGCCGCCGTAGGGCAGGAACTGGGGGGAGAGGTGGCGGATGCGCAAGACGGTGTCCGGGTGACCTTCAGCTATCTGGGCAGGACCTATCATGTCTCACCACAGGCCATCCTCAGACCTGACGGCTCCCGGGCCGGCTATGATGCCTGTATCGTGCTGTGCCGTTATCTGATCATGGGCCGGGACAGGGGGAAAACGGCTTCAGCCCCTAACGTGAAAGCAAATACGGAATGGGTGGGGTTCCGGGATCTGAAGGAATCCGGCCCCCTGACCGTTTATTTCCGGGACAATGTGGAAACGGCTTTAACCGACGCTCTGTCCGGAAAAACAGGGGGGGCGGAAGCCATTGCGTCCCGTCTTCAGGGACGGGTGCCTGACATGGATTTGAGTTATGATCTGGTGATGGAGATTCCCTGTCTTCCGGAAATCCCCATGCTCTTGCTGTTCAACGATGCTGAGGATGGGTTCCCTGCATCCTGCTCGGTGCTGTTCCGCGGGGATGTGGAAACCTATCTGGATGCGGAGTGTATCGCCATGACCGGTTACCGCCTGGCCGCCGAGATTAAAAAGGCGTTGAACTGATATCGGCCGGCGGCCTGCCGGTCAGCTATGCGGTGAAAACCTGTCCCGGTATACCTTGGGGGAAAGCCCCGTATACTGCTTGAACAGCCGGCCGAAAGAACTCAGGTCCTTATACCCCACTGCCCAGGTGATATTCTCCACGGTTTCCCGGGTGGTTTCCAGCTTTTCTTTGGCCTTTTCGATACGGACCTGCTGCAGGTATTTCAGCGGCGGGTCTCCGGTGGCCTTTTTGAATCTGCGGATGAAATGGCGGGGGCTGACCCCCACCTCCCTGGCGATTTCCTCGATGCTTTCAATATTTGAAAAATCGTTTTCGATGTATGTCTGGGCCGCCTTGATCTGATCGTCATTATGACCCCGTGCCGGCATAAACCGGCTGTAAGGGGTTTGATCCCGGCGGTTGTGGTCAATGAGCAGTGCTTTGCTCACGACCGACGCCAGGGCCTGGGACCCCAGATCCTGAACCATGTATAGAATCAGATTGTAAAGCGCCGTCACCGCACCCGTGGTGATAAAGCTGCCGTCCCGCACCAGCATCTGGTCGGCCTGAAGATCAACGGTGGGGTACCGCCGCCGGAACATCCGGGCAAACTGCCAGTTGGTGGTGGCCTTCCTCTGATCCAGAAGCCCGGTTTCCGCCAGAATAAAGGCACCGGTGCACACGCTTGCCACTGTGGTGCCGCAATCCGTCAGGCCGTCCAGCCAGAGACCGAGACGGTCCATTCCCTCCGGCATCTGTGTTTTATGGGGAAGCTGGGGACTGACGATGGCGTAATCACAGGGGCCGGCATCACCGATGGACCCTTGGGGTTCAATCCGGATACCGCCGCAGGCGTTTACCGGGTTGCCGTCCATGGTGAGTATCCGGGTGTTGAACAGCCGTTCCTTGCTGCCGGTCAGTTCCTGGTGCCAGAGATTTGCAATATACAGGGCGTCACAGAAACCGGTGATGTTCGAAAATAGGGCACCTTCAACGGCCAATATGTTTATGGTTGCCATAAAATCCTCCTGCCAATGGGTAAAAAGGCAAAATTCGCACACTAAATGTCATTTTTATCACTTCTCTGTGAAGGAGGCAAGTTGCCGAAAGCGGTGGGGCATGGTCAGGCGTTTACCCTGGGAATATGGGTGGGGAGGGGAAGGGGATCATCCAGAGCCAGGTCTTTGGCGGTATCGGAATGAATCCAGTCCATAAACAGATCAACACATTCCGGGCAGAGCTGCCGTCCCCTGACTTCCCGGATGACCCGGAGGGCGTTGTCATGCCGGACTCCCCGGCGGTAGGTCCGGTTGCTGGTGAGGGCATGGAAGGTGTCCGCCACCGAGGTGATCCTTGCCCATAGCGGAATGTCGGTGCCCTGCAGGCCTTTGGGGTAACCCTTTCCGTCGAATCGTTCGTGGTGGTATTGCACAATGGGGATAATTTCCCGGAGGCTTTCGATGGGAGATAGGATATCCGTGCCGATCACCGGATGCTGTTTGATGAGTTCGTATTCCTCATCGCTCAAACGTTCGGGTTTGAGAAGGATCTCGTCCCGGATACCGATTTTTCCGATATCGTGTAGCTGCCCGCCGATAAGGATGGTCTGGCACTCGTTTTCTGTGGCCCCGGCCAATCCTGCCATGCCGGAGGCAATCCTGGCCACGGCGGTGGAATGGCCCCGGGTATAAGGATCCCTTGCCTCAAGGGCGTTGATCAGACTGGTGATACTGGCCAGCATCATGTGCCGCTCCGCATCCAGCCGCTCCCGTTCCTTGAGCAGCATCACGAATTGGTGGGAGAGCAGTTTGTCGATGAGGATAATCAACTGGTCAATGTTGAAGGGTTTCACCAGATAGGCCTGGGCACCCCGCTGCAGCATCCGCTGCATATGCCCCCGGTCGGCATTGGAACTCATCACGATAAAGGGAATGGTTTTCAGGGCCGGGTCGTTGTGGACCGCCCCGCAGAACTGGAAGCCGTTCATCTCCGGCATATCGATGTCCGAAATGATGAGATCCGGTTTTTCCACCTCTATTTTGAAGAGTCCTTCCCTGCCGTTTTTTGCCGTGACAATCTGGTAGCCTTCCTTGGACAGCTCTGTTTGAAGCAGTTTCCGGATCAGGGCGGAATCGTCCACGATGAGTATCTGCTTGGAAACGTTGAAAAAGGCCTTGGACAGAATGCTTTCCACCTTGGGTACCAGCTGGTCATGCACTTCGTCCTTGGACAGATAGGCCGTGGCCCCGGCCTGAAATCCGGTGTGGATATCCTGTTCCGAATCAAAGGAGCTGATAATCAATATGGGAATGCTGCGTGTGGCGGTGTGTTTCTTCAGATCCTGGCAGAGTTCGAACCCGTTTTTATTGGGCATTTCCACATCGGTGATGATCAGATCGAAGGGTTTCCGGCAGGCCAGGTCATAGGCCATGACCCCGTCGGAGGCCTCGGTGAACTCGCTGTCAAATCCTTCCAGATAGCCCTTGATAACGCTTCGCATCATCCGGCTGTCATCCACAATGAGGATCTGGTATTTGGCCATTCTCAGTCCGATGCCTTTTCTATGAATCTCTTTGAGTACCCGATGCCGACAATTACGGCCTGCCCTGAGAAGTCATACCTACCGTTCTCCTTCCTGTCAATAAAAGAACGCACGACAGCGGTGGAAAAGAATAGTGGAAAATGCCCCCGCGAGAATGAGTGGTTGAAATAATTTGAGAGAAGATTATACTATAAGGAAAGCACACATCTTGCTGACCGTATTAATAACCCTAAACCGAATGAAAGGGGTTACACATGACATTACTGATGATGAGCATTATTTTATTGTCCCTGTCTGTTATCGCGGCTGTGCCTTCCAGGCCATACCAACCTGTGACCATTAGAAGGCGGCGGTAAACGGTAAAAACCGAATTTAATTAGAATCAAACGACATCGCTGTGAATTACGAAATCGCCTGATTGTTGAGGTGCGTGCGAAGATGTTTGCAACGGTCTGCATCCGGGTTTTAGTAGGTGCAGTGAATTATAATTTGGAGTAAACCACGAAGAGCACGAAGGACGCGAAGAAGACCGTCCTTCGTGCTCTTCGTGGTAAGTCAATTGTGCTGCTGTATATCAGCTTTTCTTCGGGTGAAGCTGCCGGAGCAATCCTTCCTGGGCCACGCTGGCCACAAGTGTTCCGTCCCGGGTATAAATGGAACCGAAGTTGACGCCGCGGCCCCCTTCCGCACTGGGACTCCGGGTCACATGGAGCAGCCAGTCGTCCATCCTGAAATCCCGGTGGAACCAGATGGCATGATCCAGGCTGGCCACCTGCATATCCGGAGACCAGAAGGTTTTGCCGTGGGGGTACAGGGCGGTGGACACCAGGTGAAAGTCCGAAGCATAGGCCAGCATATAACGGTGGATGGCGGCATCATCCGGGATTTTATCGATGGCCCGGAACCAGATGTACTTGGCCGGGGGCATCGGCTTGGGGTCAAAGGGATTTACCGGATTGACCACCCGGATTTCAATGGGTTTTCTGCAGAGCAGTTTTTCCAGGATCTTGGGCGGGATCCGGTCGGACAGCCGTCTGGCCATATCCACCTCGGGCTCAATGCCCTCCGGGCCTTCAATGTCGGGCATGGGGTCCTGGTGGGCGTACCCCTGTTCCCCTTTGTGGAAGGAAGCGGACATGGAGAATATGGTCCGGCCTTTCTGGACGGCTTTGACCCCTCGGGTGGCAAAGGACCGGCCGTCTCTGAGGCAGTCCACTGTATAGACGATGGGCAGGGAGGCATCCCCCGCCCGCATGAAGTAGCCGTGGAGGCTGTGGGCGTTGAATTCATCATCCACTGTGCGGGAGGCCGCACTCAGTGCCTGACCCAGCACCTGGCCCCCGAACACATTGCCGAAACCAAGATCCTGGCTTTGCCCCCGGTAGATGTTTTCCTCGATCTTTTCCAGCTTCAGCAGCCCCAGCAGTTCTTCCAGTACGTTACCGTCGAAGCATTCCGTCATGGCTATGGTATCCTTAAGGTTATTCAATTGTAAGTTTCACTGTTATCACCCTGATCTTAACCGGTTGATTTCTGTTCGGCGCGGACGTTGACAAGGTTGCCCCCCAGCATGACCAGGGCACCTATAAAGACGAAAACATCCAGAGATTCGTTGTATATCATAAATCCTACGAAGGCAATCAGGGGCAGCCGGAGGAAATCCATGGGCACCACCACGGTTGCCGGGGCAATTTTCAGCGCCCGGGCCATACAATAATGACCGGACAACGCCGTCACCCCCACCACAAGTACCCAGGGCCAGGCTGAAAGACCCGGGATGTGAAATCCTTCAATGGACAAGGCAAAGCCGATGGGCAGCTGGATCAAAGTCATGTAAAAGAGAATGGTCAGGGGCGGGTCGTACCGGGTGATCTTTTTGGTCAGGGTGTGGGACAGGGCATAACAGATCGCGCCGAACAGAACGGCAAGGGAAGCCGTGTTCATTACCCCCAATCCCGGCCGCAGGATGATCAGCATGCCGGTGATTCCTAACCCCACTGCCACAAGTCTGGGACCTGTGAGCCGTTCCCCCAGAAGAACCAGGGCCAGAATGGCCGTCCATACCGGCAGGGTGAACTCAATGGCAAATACCTCTGCCAGGGAGATATAGGCGATACCGTAAAACCAGCCAAACTGCCCCCCGAAATGGGCCAGGTTCCGTACCGCGTGCAGCCCGAATTTCCGGGTGGGAAGCCAGAAGCCTGCTTTGCCCCGGCTGTTAAACCGCACAATTCCCAGAACAATGAACAATCCCACCAGGCTTCGGTAAAATAAGATCTGGAAGGTGGAAAGTTCCTGGGACAACTCCCTGCCGCCCACGGCCATGGCGGCAAAGGAAAAGAGGGTGCCAGTCATCCACAGGCTGGCGGCAACAACTGAGTGAATCGGTTTCATCCCGGCCTCCGACATATTTATGTTCACTGCCATACTGAGACGAAACGCTTTTTTTTTCAAGACGCCCGGATATAAATCTGGATTCATCCCGGGAAGTTTTGCTGCCAATTTTATAACTTGCTTAAAACAATAGTATTTTAAGTTTTATAAAATTTGTTTTAACATATTTTATAAAATCCTTGACATCTTTTTTCGTTGCCGATAAAGATTACAAACACAGATTGAAGAGGAGTGTATGATAGAGAAGATGACTGAAAAACGCTTGCGAAATTCTATGTTTTTGTGGCCGCCGGAAGGATTTGGTCGCTTCTTTCTGTATGGATAATGAACCGGGTGCGGTGTGGCATTCCGGTTTTTTTATAGTCGGGTTTACGGGTGTGACATTGACGCTTCTTAAAGTTAAAAGAGAAGTGGTATTTTTAAATTTTTACAAGGAGGATGTATGAAACGCGTAACATTAATCGGAGTACTTATTCTTTTTCTGGCAGCCCTGATGGTGCCCGGTGCGGCCATGGCCGGGAAAACCCTGAAGATCGGACTTGGCGATCCCATTGATTCGGATCAGGGTGTACTTGCACTCCGGTTCAAGGCCATTGTGGAAGAGGCAAGTGCCGGAAAATATAAAGTTGATATTTTCCCTGCCGGCCAGCTTGGTGACGAGCAGAAAATGGTGAAGGATGCCCGCAGGGGTTCCATTGACGGTGCGGTTGTTGCCATCAACAACATCACCCCCTTTTCTAAATCCGTGGGCGTACTCACCCTGCCGTACCTGATCCAGAACTTTAACGATGCCGTTAAAGTCACCACCGGCGCCCTGGGCGATCAGTGGCGTGACATCCTGATCAAGGAAGCCGGCGTCCGCCTCATGGGATGGGGCTATTCCAACTTCCGTGTACTGACCAACTCCAAAAAACCGGTGAAGACCCTGGCAGACCTCAAGGGCCTCAAACTCAGAGTTCCCAAGAACGCCATCATGATCGAAACCTGGAAAGCCCTGGGTGCCGAACCTGTTCCCATGGCGTGGCCTGAAACCTTTACCGCCCTGCAGCAGAGAGTTGTAGACGGCCAGGACAACCCCCACGTGGCCAACTATGCCATGAAATTCTACGAAGTTCAGAAGTACACCTCTGAAGTTCACTACCTCTTCTCCCTGCAGCCGCTGATCTTCGGTGAAAAATTCTTCAAATCCCTGTCTGCCGAAGACCAGGCCATGTTTACCCGTGCCGGCATCGAAGCCCAGCAGTACAACCTGCTGTTCAGCGTTACCGAGGCTGAAACGGCCAAGCAGAACATGATCAAGAAGGGTGTTGAGCACATGGAGATCGAAGACGAAGACCAGTGGGTTAAACTTGCCATGGACAAGGTATGGCCCAAGTTCTATGATTCAGTCGGCGGAAAGCCTGCTGTTGACGAAGTTGTCAAAGCACTGGGACATTAATCTCTACTGCCTGCCCGGTACGCACCCCGTGCCGGGCAGGACCTAATTCGTCTGTTGGAGTATCCCTATGCAATCAAAAAAAATTGTACATTTCCTGGATAATATCGAGAGTTATATCTGCCAGGTCCTGCTGGTCTTTTTTGTCTGTCTGCTCTTTTTGCAGATCGTATTAAGGATCGTCTTCGGCGGGGTGGATTTTCTTTCAGAGTTTATCCCCGTTCTTGAACATTATCCCCTGCCTGCATCTCTGCCCTGGGGTGAAGAATTGTCCAGATTCGCCTTTGTCTGGTTCGTCTTTTTCGGGGCCACCTATGCGGCACGCCTGGCGGCCCACAACCGGGTCACCTTTCAGTTTAAAATCTTTCCCAAAATCGTGGGAAACATTTCCACACTGCTGTCCGACCTGGTGTGGATCGTATTCAACTGTGTCATGATTTACTACAGCATCAATGTGGTGCGTGAGGGCTTTGAGTTTCCTGAATACTCGCCCACCCTGGACTGGATCATGGCCTATATTTTTCTTATTTTTCCCATTGCATTCACCCTGATGACCATACGGATCATCCAGGTCAACATAATGAAGTATATTTTCCATATTGAACTGGCAGATGTCGATCAGATCGATACCGGCGACGATGCTGAAAGCGGGGTGACCCCATGAGTGTAACCGCCATTATCTTTTTGACCTTTGTGGGGCTGCTCCTTATGGGCGCGCCCATCACCCTGTCCCTTGGGGCGGCTGCCATGGGCGGCATGTTCTTCTCGGGCAAACCCCTGGAAGGGCTGGTGGAGATTGCCTATACCTCGGTGAACTCTTTTCCCATCATGGCCCTGCCGGCCTTTATTCTGTCCGGTGCATTGATGGAATCCGCCGGTATTTCACGGCGGCTGGTGGCCGTGGCTGAATCCCTGGCCGGACCTTTTACCGGTGGTATGGCCGCATCCACCATTTTATCCTGCCTTTTCTTCGGTGCTATTTCAGGGTCCGGTCCCGCCACCACGGCTGCGGTGGGGATGCTCATGATCCCGGCCATGATGCGCCACGGGTACCACCGGGGATATGCCGGTGCCGTCACCTCATCTTCCGGCGGCCTGGGCGTGGTGATTCCGCCCTCGATCCCCATGGTTATTTACGGGGTAACCGCCTCCCAGTCCATTGCCGATCTTTTTATTGCAGGCTTCATCCCCGGTATATTGCTGGCGGTGGGCCTGATGACCATGAACTATATCCGGTCCCGGCAGAAAAATTACCAGGGAGACGGCAATACCCTCTCCGTGGGCACGGTGACAAAAACCATGAAAGAGGGCTTCTGGGCCCTGCTGACCCCCATCATTATCCTGGGCGGTATTTACACCGGTTTTTTCACCCCAACGGAAGCGGCCATTGTCTCCATCTTTTACACCCTCTTTGTGGGCATCTTTATTTATAAG
>JAKSBB010000269.1 GCA_022361315.1 Desulfobacterales bacterium | reverse complement strand
CGGACCCTGGAGCAATACCTGGACAGGATAGACCGGACCATTCAGGAGGAAAAACGGTTTTCCGCCGAGGTCAGCCATGAACTTCGGACCCCTGTGACTGCCATAAAAGGGGCCCTGGACGTTATCCACAGGCGCGGCGCTGAGCAAGCGGGTGATATGGCCAGACCCCTGGCCAGAATCGACCGGGCGGTGCTGGATATGGAGAGCCTGATTGAAACGTTCCTGACCCTGAGCCGGATCCGGGGGCACCTGCCGGAAAAGGAGATCATCGAGGTGCGTCCCTTTATTCAGGATATCGTTGGTCAGAATGCCTATCTGCTCCGCAAAAAATCTGTGATGGTGGATATTCGGGCAGACGACGCCCTGACAATCAATCAGTCCCCAATGGTTTTTAAAATCGCCATCTCCAATTTGATCCGCAATGCCTTTCAATATACACGGCAGGGGGATATTCACATTATTGCGGATGATAGCATGATTCGCGTCAGTGACACCGGAGAGGGATTCTCGGTGGACACGGGGCTTTCTGATAACAACTATTCCCCTGCCGTCCAGACCTCCTCTGAAGGTTTCGGCATCGGACTGTCCATTGTCCAGCGGCTTTGCGGCAGGGCCGGGTGGCAACTGAACGTCACCAGTAAAAAGGGGCACGGCACCTGTGTCGACCTGAAACATACCCGCTAAATTTCTCCAAATTTTTTTATTTTTCTACTCCTGCTCTTCTTGACAACTCTTTATATTAGATTATTCTAATTTAGAAAGATCTAATATAAATTTCAATTGAACCACAGGAGAATCATGAACCCAAATAAAACGGCACATATGGACCCGGCCAGGCTGGAAGAAAATGCAGAGAAAGCAGCCGGCCTGCTCAAGGCAATGAGCCATCCCGGGCGATTGATGGTGCTCTGTACCCTCATGCAGGGGGAGGCACCGGTCAGTGCACTGAATCTGGCCATTCCCTTAAGTCAGTCTGCCCTGTCCCAGCATCTGGCGGGACTCAGACAGGCTGATCTGGTGGATACCCGGCGGGAGGGGCAGGTGATTTATTACCGTCTCAAAAGTCGGGCCGTGACCCGGGTGATTGAAACCCTGTACCGCATCTATTGTAACGACAACCATGAGGAGAATAACTGATGAACGGACAATTGAACTGGTTTAAAGGCGGTCTTCTGCTGGGGGCAGCCTTCCTTCTGGCCGTAGCCTTTGTTAAACCCATCGGGGTTTCCACACAGTTCGTAATCGCAGACGGCATCGTATGGAATCTTTTTTCCGATGATATCGTCCGGCAGGACCCGGAGAGTAAATCAGGCTATGCCAGCCCGAATCCCTACCTGAATAAAAGCGGGGGGAAATATGCCAAGAACGTTGCGAATCCGGTGAATTACAGCTTTATTTTTGTCATGGCCATGGTGGCCGGGGCCCTGCTGTCCTCCCGTCTGGGCGGACCTAAAGCCGCCGGATTGGATCGCAGCGCACCGAAGGTCTGGCGGCAGCGTTTTGGTGACAGCCCCGGGCTGCGCTATGCCGTGGTGTTTTTCGCCGGTGTCCTCGTCTTATTCGGCGCCCGCCTGGCCGGTGGCTGCACTTCCGGTCACATGATGAGCGGAATGATGCAGACATCCCTGAGCGGCTATCTTTTCGCCGCCGGCGCCTTTGCTGCCGCCATCCCCGCAGCCGTATTGGTTTACACAAGAAAATAGGAGGTGACCCATGACCATCGTTCTTGCCATAATACTCGGACTCTTCTTCGGCTTCGCCCTCCAGCGTGTGGGCGCCACCAACCCCCAGAATATTATCAACATGCTGCGCCTGAAGGAGTTGCACCTGATGAAAGCCATCCTTTTCGCCATCGGCATCTCCAGTATTCTGCTGTTCCTTCTGGCCGGCCTTGGTGTCATTGATGCGGGGCATTTCTCCGTGAAAAGCGCCTATACCGGTGTGGTCATCGGTGGTGCGCTTCTTGGGCTTGGCTTTGCCGTGGCCGGTTATTGCCCCGGTACGGGCCTGGCCGCACTGGCGGACGGGCGCAAAGATGCCCTGTTTTTTGTGGGCGGCGGATTGGCCGGTGCCCTGATATATACCCTGGTTTACGGGAGCATTAAGGGAAGCTGGCTCTTTGATAAAATTGCCGGTGGAAAGGTGATGCTGGCAACCGGTACGGAAAAATATCAGGCGCTGGTGCCTGCGGTACCCGGGGTCCTACTTGCCGGTGTGGTCGGCGTGGTATTCATGGTGGTGGCCTGGAAACTGCCTGACAAGGCGTGATCTCTATGTATAGAAAGAATGAGGCCCGGCCATGTGCCGGGCCTTTGAATGCCACCGGTTATCCACTCATCAGGCTGGCAAACTGCTTGATGCTTTTTGCACTCCCCATAACCACAATCGTATCCCCCACAAT
>JAKSBB010000563.1 GCA_022361315.1 Desulfobacterales bacterium | reverse complement strand
TATTGGCACATGGAAAGGCCGCGTGAGATTTCGTGTTGGCGCTGCTGATCGTTTTCGGTGTGCACGCGTGTGTAGCGCGATTGCAGCTTGCGGTGTATGGTCAGGGCCGCGGGCCCGGGTATGAAGCTGATGACGCGCTCGCCGAGTAATTTTTTTCGCCAATCCATGCGTCCTACTCCAGGATGACCTTTTGATGATGAGCGGGGTCTGTGACCCCTTTGATGACCGATTGGAAAATCTCGGCGGTGCGGTTGATGTTGAAGCGTTCCCGGATTCTCTGCACGGAGGCCTCGCTCATGCGCTGTCGCAGGGCGTCATCGGTGAGGAGCGTGGTGACCTTTTCGCTGATCTGCTCGACGGGGTCGGGCTGGGGGCCGTTGGTAGTGAGGTAGCCGCTCTCGCCGTCGGCGATGAGGTCGCGTTCGGTCCCATCCGCGGGGGCGGAGATCACCGGCATGCCGTGGGCCATGGCCTGGCTGGGGGCGAGTCCTCCCAGGCCGGGCAGGACGAAGACGTCGCCGAGCATGTAGTAGAGGTTGGCGTCGGCGACGTGCTTGCCGGCAAACACGACGTGGGATTCGAGGTTGCGTTCGCGGGCGCGTTGCTCGGCGTCGGCGCGGGCGTAGCCGTCGCCCACGACCAGCAGCTTGCTGTCGGGCACCTTGTTGCGGATGTCGGCGAAGGCGTCGATGAGGCGGTCCAGCCGCTTGGCCGGCTCGATCGCGCCGACGAAGAGCACCACCTTCTTGCCGGCCAGGCCCAGCTCTTGGCGCTTGGCGTCGAGCCGGTCGGCGAAGCGCTGGCGGTCGGTGAAGACCGCGTCGGTGTCGACGAGGTTGGGGGCGACGGCGATCCGGTCGGGCGAGATGCCGTGGTGCTCGACGTAGTACCGCTTGGAGACCGAGTTGAAGGCGAGCCCGAAGCTGGCGCCGGTGAAGAATCGGTTGAGGCTGTTTTGGGCGAGTCGTCGGCGGAAGGTCGGTTTTTGATACATGCTGCCGATG
>JAKSBB010000340.1 GCA_022361315.1 Desulfobacterales bacterium | reverse complement strand
GCTCTTCCGATCTTGCCGGTATCCTGCCGGACGCAGGCCTGCTTATCGATCCCTACATCCGGTCCATGGGGTTGTGGATGGTGGACTCCGCCAATGCCCTGCTTAACTATATCCCCATTTTTCTGATCCTTTTTTCCCTGATTGCCATCCTTGAAGACAGCGGGTATATGGCCAGAATAGCCTTTATTCTGGACAAGCTCTTTCATTCTTTCGGTCTCCACGGCCAGTCCACCCTGCCATATATTCTGGGCGGTGTGTTTGCCGGGGGATGCGCCGTGCCCGGCGTCATGTCCACAAAAGGCATACCGGACGAGCAGTCCAGGATGGCCACCATTCTGACCGTTCCCTATATGAACTGCCTGGCGAAGATTCCGTTTTATACCCTGCTCATTAATGTATTTTTTGCGCCGTACAAGTCCTGGGCCATGCTTTTCCTATCCACGATCACCATTTTTGTCGCCCTTCTGGTGGCGCGGCTGCTGACGGCAACGGTGCTGAAGTCCATGGAAACCGCTCCGTTTGTCATGGAATTGCCCAAGTACCATCCCCCCACGATTTTCGGCGTGGGGCAGCGGGCTATTGAACGGACCTGGCAGTATATTAAAAAGGTAGGGACCATTGTGGTGGCTGTCTCGGTGTGTGTGTTTACCCTGCTGCAGTTTCCGGGGGTGCCTGAAGATCAGATGGCCGATTTCAATGGACAGATGGACAAAGCCGTGGCCACCTTCCATAAAAAGGCCGCCAAAAGCGCCTATGGGGATCAATTCAAGGATACGGCTTCTCTGGTATCGTTGATTAATCTATACAACGACTTTAAAAACGACCGGATGACAATTAAGGGAAAAGAGGCCTCACTGGCCCTTGCGGAACGCTACCGGACCAATCATCCCGACCTGTTTAAATTCATCAAACCCGGTGCGGACAAGGATGCAAAGATCATCAACAAGGCGGCCAGAAAGCTGGTGTCCAAACGGAAATCACTGCGGCGGCAGATGAAAGAGGTGCAGATCAGCACCAGTTTTCTGGGCATGGTCGGCCGCTCCCTTGAACCTGTCACCCAATGGGCCGGATTCAACTGGAAGATCAATGTGGCCATTCTCTCTTCCTTTGCCGCCAGGGAGTCCAGCGTGGCCACCATCGGTGTCCTCTATCAACAGGGAGCGGATGAAAGTAAGAGTCTGGAGGAACGGATGGGAGCGGAAGCAGCCGAAGGGGGATTTTCGCCCCTGCATGCCCTGGCCATCATGGTCTTCTTTGCCCTCTATCCGCCTTGCCTGGCCACCACGATTATGATCAAGGTCCAGACCGGATCTTACAAGTGGATGCTTTTTTCCATTGTTTTCCCCACCACACTTGGCTTTATCGTGGCCTCCCTGATTTACACCGGGGGCAGTGCCATGAATCTCACCGGTATTCAGATGATGGGTGTGTTTTATTGCTCGGTGGTACTGCTGGCCATTGTGACGGGGCTGTTCAAATCCTGGAAGCGAAAGCCGGCCCCTTTGCCTGATTTGCGGCAACAGGTGGCACCGGAATAAGTGGATTTGAAACAGCGTGCCGGGCACCTAATGCCCGGCACGTATTGTATGACGGCTGTCCAATAGAAGTGATGACCGGTTTAACAGTGTGGGGGAATGCGTCAAGTTATGCGTCAAGTTATGCGTCTATGGCGACCAAAGAAACAGAAAGCTCTTTTTCAAGTTTTTTAATTTTATCCAGAACCGCATCATCCAATGCGGCGGCTTTTACATCATGGCATGAAAAAGAAATTAATGATTTTCCGATTTCCGACTCAAGGGCTTGGATTGATTTTATTGCGCTTTCGTCCAAATTTGAGAAACTGCAAAGCATGGTGTCCTCCTTGTCTTTTAGTAAATAGATGTCCTTTACGGACAATATGGCTTCCATTATAGAAACAGGTAAGGATCATTCTCAATGGGAATAAAAAAGGAGGGTAATAGTAGTCCTAAACTACTATTTTAAAGAGAGCAGGAAAGTCCTTAAATTGATTTTTTTCCCGGTCAGCCCTAATTTTTTCCGGATGTTTTTTCTGTGAAAATTAACCGCATCAACGGAAGACGACAACACCATGGCAATCTCCTTGGTTTGGCGTCCTTCCCTGATTAGATTCGCCACCCGGATTTCAAGGGGAGTCAATCCCATTTCAACGGTGGAAATACGATTTAGAAACGGGGCGGTGATGTTTTCCAGATTCACTTTAACCGTTTGAGTCAAGGCTGTTTGCCGGGAGGTCAGGCCACTGTCCATCAGTTGATCAAGGTGAGGCAGCACAAGCTCTCCGATATGTCTGATAATTTGCTTTTCAAGTTCCTCTTTATCACTTTCCCGCTGGTTCAAAAGTACTTTTAAAGCAGTGTTTGCTTCGGCTAAATGGGCAGACTGTATCTCCATTTCCTCCTGCCGCTTTTTCAGTGCCCGTTCCTTTTCCATCAGATTTTCCTGGGCCTCTTTCAGGGGGGTAATATTTTCATGACTGATGACGATATATAATTGCTTTTTTATTTCCAGACGGGTGGCGCGCATGTAAAACCATCTTTTTGTTTCAGGGGAATGGCAGGGATATTCCAGGATGAACTCATCTTTCTTTTTATTAATAAGATCATTGATGCCTCGGTACACATAATCCGCATCCCCCGACTCGGTGTCCAATGCACCGCTGCATGCATCCAGGTAGTTTATGTCTATGGTTTCCGGCCTCATTTTGAGGTTATTACTGTCGGCAAATTTTTTCCATGAGGCATTTGTTTCCAGTATCCATCCGTTTTTATCAATAATGGCCACATGGGCGGACAGTGAATCAAATATCAATCTGAACAGATTGCCGTATGTACTTCTAAATATATTGAT
>JAKSBB010000429.1 GCA_022361315.1 Desulfobacterales bacterium | reverse complement strand
GGAAAAATTATGGAAACCCCCTGCCCTTCAGGGAACACAAAACCGGGGTCCTGATCTGCTTTGAAATCCTGTTCCCGGATATCGCCCGGGCATTTGTGGTCAACGGGGCAGATATCCTTACCACCATCACCAACGACGCCTGGTTCGGCAGAACCTCGGCACCGGCCCAGCACTTCAGTATTGCCGTACTCCGGGCGGTGGAAAACCGGCGCTCGGTGGTCCGTGCTGCCAACACCGGGATTTCAGGGTTTATCGACCCCGCCGGCAGAATAGGGGCCACAAGCGGTCTGTTCGACACCACATCGCTTTCTGCGGCGGTGCCCGCCCTTACCCGGCCCACGTTTTACAGCCGCTTCGGTGATCTTTTGGGTATGGCCTCCCTTATTGCAATGTCTTTCTATTTTATGGTAAAAGGCATTAAAAAAATCATGAGGAGATCCGAACAATGAGTGTAGAATTAAAACAGGTCATTTCATCCGTCACTGCCAAAGCCAATAAACTTAAGGAGTATCTTTGACCTCCCTGTCAAAGAAAAACGGCTTCGGGAACTTGAACTGCTCATTGCCAGGGAAGATTTCTGGAACGATTCGGACAACGCCACCCGTCTTTTAAAGGAACGCACCACCATTTCCGGCCTTATCGAGGCCTGTGATGCCATCTACAACGACATTGAGGACGCTGAAGTCCTGCTTGAACTGGCCCGGGAAGAGGGGGACAAGGAAAGTGAGGAAGAGGCTGCCGATCTGTTGGCCCAGCTGGAAGTCAAGGTCAAGAAATTTTCCATTGAGGTCACCCTGGACGGGGAAGACGACGCCAGGGATGCCATTGTTTCCATCAATGCCGGCGCCGGCGGTACCGATTCCCAGGACTGGGCGGAGATGCTGTTCCGCATGTACACCCGATGGATATCTAAAAAGGGCTATAAATGCCAGGTCATCGATTACCAGGACGGTGACGAAGCCGGGATCAAAGGCGCCACCCTCCACGTGTCCGGGACCAATTGCTACGGGTTCATGAAGGTGGAATCCGGGGTGCACCGACTGGTGCGGATTTCCCCGTTTAATGCAGGGGGCAAACGCCAGACCTCTTTTGCCGCGGTATTTGTCTATCCGGAAATAAAGGATGAGATCAATATCGATGTGGACGAAGGGGATCTGCGGATTGATGTTTATCGGGCCAGCGGTGCCGGCGGCCAGCACGTCAACAAGACCAGTTCCGCAGTCCGGATTACCCATATCCCCACGGGGGTCGTGGTGCAATGCCAGCAGGAACCCTCCCAGCACCGGAACAAGGAAATCGCCCTTAAGGTTCTGAAGTCCAGGCTGTATCAACTGGAAAAGCAGAAACAAGAAAAGAAGATGCAGAACCTCCACGACGGCAAGGATGACATTGCCTGGGGCAGCCAGATCCGTCCTTACGTCCTGCATCCCTATCGCATGGTCAAGGACCACAGAACCGATATGGAGATCGGTGATGTGGACCGGGTACTTGACGGCGATCTGGATCCCTTTATCGAAGGGGTGCTGATTTCCGGGTCCAAATAAATGGATCCGATTGACATCATAGGCCGCTATTACCAAAAGGGAACGGATCTTTACACCACTCTCGTGGATCACAGCCGGCAGGTGGCGGACAAAAGCCTTGCCATCGCCCGGTCCGTTCCCCACCTCAACCCCGACCTTGCCTTTATCGAAGCGGCGGCCATGCTTCACGACATCGGCATTTTTAAAACCCGGGCCCAGGCCATCGGATGTGAAGGGAAACGTCCCTACATCTGCCACGGCTTTCTGGGCCGGGAGATTCTGGACGCTGAAGGTCTGCCGGAAGCCTATGGTTTGGTGGCGGAGCGCCACACCGGTGCCGGCATTACCCTGGAGAATATCAGGAAGGCCGGCCTGCCCCTGCCTGAGCGGGATATGGTGCCCCTGACAATTGAAGAAAAGATTATCTGCTGTGCCGATAAGTATTTTTCAAAATCCCCGAAAAACAGGGATAAGGTGATGACCCGGGACCGTATCATTGATGAACTTGCCCGCATCAATACGGGCCATGCCCGGCGGTTCAGCCGGTGGGCTGAGGTGTTGAACCTGGATTGATTCCCCAGGCCCCGTTCCGGTGATAATTTAGCTAAAAATATATGGACATTTATTACACTAACCGTTAGGTTGTATTTGCGCTAAAGCTTTCAAACCAATAGCTGTCGTTTCCATCTTAAATGTTTAAGGAGATATTATGCGGGATAAAATAAACTACCTGGTGTTTGTTCTTTTCCTGGCGACCGTTTTCTTTTTACCCGGGACAGCCGCAGCCGAATCCCAGGCCGAAACCATCCAGAAGCTTATAAAAATGGTGGAAGCCCAGCAGCGGCAGATTGATATGCTCAAAAAAGAAGTGGAAACCCTTAAAGCGCCTGCCAAAGCAGAAACACCTGCCGCTTCAACCGCAGCGAAAACCCCTGTTATGACAACCAAAGGCATGGCAAAATCCGGAAATGACAAGGTGCAGCTCCAGGTCTACGGGCAGGTTAACCGTGCGGTTCTGGCTACCGATGACGGCACGAACACAGATCTTTTTCACGTGGACAACAACAACTCCTCCACCCGCATCGGCATGAAGGGCAAAGCGAAAATCAATGATGATCTCACTGCCGGCACCAAAATAGAGGTTCAATTTGCTTCAAACTCCACTGCCGCCGTTGATCAGGACAATGAAAGCGCTGGGCCCAACAATTTCACGAAGCGTCATCTCGATGCCTATTTTCAGTCCAAAACCTGGGGCAAGTTTTCCATAGGCCAGGGAGACACTGCCACCAACGGCACATCTGAAATAGACCTGTCCGGTACTTCCGTGGCCGGTTATTCCTATGCCGGTGGTGTGGCCGGCGGGTTAAATTTTGTCGATCCTGCCACAGATAATCTCTCAGGTATCCAGATCAGCGACGTTATGAGCCACATGGACGGCCTCAGCCGAAATGACCGGTTTCGTTATG
>JAKSBB010001008.1 GCA_022361315.1 Desulfobacterales bacterium | reverse complement strand
GTGCCGAAAAGAGATACCTTTACTCCTGCCAAAAGGCTCAAACCGTTCAGCAGCATGCCATTTGGTATGACCAATCAAAAAGAAAACCCGAATTGAAAATAATCCTTGATTTTTGAGTAAAAGCTAATAATATACATTCAAAGCCAAGGCACATAGGGCTTTACAAGTTTCGTTCTAAAGGCTGGACCCCATTTGTTGGCGTGGCAGAACCTGAGGTTTGAAACTAAAATATTCACTTAAAGTAAGGAGAGGCTCACAATGGCAAATGGGATCGTAAAGTGGTTCAACGATGCAAAGGGTTATGGATTTATCGAGCAGGAAGAGGGACCTGACGTATTTGTACACCATAGCGGCATCAATTCTAGTGGTTTCAGATCCTTAAATGAAGGTGACCGGGTTACCTTTGATGTGGAAGACGGACAGAAAGGACCGGCAGCGGTCAACGTCACTGTTCAGTAGGCTTTTTTAAAGGGTTTTTGACGAGTGGTCTAAAAACCCTTTTTCTATGGGCAAAGCCGGAACCGGCCAAACTTTTATCTCATTACAACAGTTCAGGACAATCGGTTACGCCCGGCAATCCACCAATCAAAACCGGTCCATTCGAAAGGGATGAACCGGAATCAGCGTTTCTTTATTCAGTAAAAGATCGGATACGATTTTCCCGGTGCCTGTGGCCAGGGTCAGTCCAAGCATACCGTGTCCGGAGGCAACCACAAGGTTGTCATATCCGGGGGCACGGTCAATCACAGGCATGTCATCCCAGGTCATCGGGCGGAGACTGGCCCATTCCTCTTCAATGGTTTCCCCTAAGGGGGTTTTCATGTAAGCGGCGGCACCATCTGTGAGCTTGTTCAGCCGTTGGGTATTCAACTCCGTACCAAATCCGGAAAATTCCATGGTCCCACCCAGACGGTAACCGCTATTCCAGGGGGTTACCACCATATTTTTCTCATACAAAAGGCAGGGCAGGGCAGGACAGTTATCCGGCCTGCTCATGGTGATTGAATAGCCTTTTCCAGGTTGCACCGGCAGATTAAGGTTCAGCTTTTGGGCCAGAGGAGATGACCAGGCACCGGTTGCCAGCACAAAGGCATCATCTGTTAAGGTTCCGCTGCTTGTGCGAAGTCCCCGAAGGTGAGTTTTTTCCATTATAAAATCCTGAACACTGCAGCTTTCGATGATATTAAGCCCTTTTTTTACCAGATGGTTCCGCCAGCTGCGCATCAACAGATCGGGTCTAAGATGATGATCCACCCGGCTGTACCATGCACCTGCGATATCATCGGCAAGCGAGGGTTCAAACGTCTTTGTCTGGGAAGCCGTCATAGGCTTCCAGGCCAGATCAAATTGCTCAAGATAATCGCTGAGGTCACCGAATTTCCTGAAGTTTTTGTGATCCTTGAAGACATATAAAATCCCCTTTTTCTCAAAATCACACTGGATGTCGGGTGTTGTCCAGAGTGACTCAAACAATTGCGCGGAATACTGTAAAATGGGAAGCTTATCTGCAGCAGCCTGTCTCATATGTGTGTACCGGCAATTGCCTGCAAACCTGGCAAGCCAGTACAACCGATTCAAATCGGGCTCCGGCTTAATATACAATGGGGAAGTGCCGCATAGGGTTCTGAATATTTCTTTGGAAACCGCACCGGGAGAGCACAGAGGTAAAACATCTGAGTAATATAAAAGGCCGCAGTTACCATGGGATGCACCGGCCCCCACAACATCTTTTTCAATAATCGTGACCCGACACCCCTCATCCAGCAAATAATGTGCGCAGGCAAGCCCGATGACGCCTCCGCCAATAATGGTTATGCTTTCCGGATTCCCCATAAATTCACCTCAACGTTAAATGGTTGGATCATTTCAAACCGCAGGTTAGGCCAAATATTTTTATATTTCAATTAAAATGTGGGTTACAATTCACTTTATTGGATTTCTGCGGTTGTCTGCATTTGGTGAGATGGTGTATAAATGACGAGCTTGTATGGGGGTACCTCAAACCTGGACAATAATATAAGGTATGGTTTATGCCGATTTTGGAAGTTGAACATCTCAAGAAGTATTTCCCTGTGACCAGCGGTGTATTCCTGAGACAAAGCGGTGCCATCCATGCTGTGGATGATGTCTCCTTTTCAGTGGCCAGTGGGGAAACCCTGGGACTTGTTGGGGAATCCGGTTGCGGCAAAACCACCCTGGGACGATGTATCATGGGACTCCATACGCCGACCTCGGGACATATCCGCCTTGACGGAGAGGCCATGACCAGACTTTCCGCCTCACAACGCAAGGCATTTGCTGCCAAAGTACAGATGATCTTCCAGGATCCCTATGAATCACTGAACCCCAGACAAACCGTTCGACAGATACTCCAGGAAAAGTTTAGGATACACGGACACTCACCTGGGAAAGGGGACATCAATGCATTGCTGAATCAGGTCAACCTGAATACGGACTGCCTGTTAAAATATCCCCATGAGTTTTCCGGTGGCCAGCGTCAGCGGATCGGCATCGCAAGGGCTGTGAGCATGTCACCGGAGCTAATCATCTGTGATGAACCCGTGTCGGCTCTGGATGTCTCCGTACAGTCAAAAATATTGAACCTGCTACTAGATCTCCAACAAAAGCTTGGGTTGACCTATGTATTCATTTCACATGACCTCTCCGTTGTCCGTCACATGTCCGACCGGATTATCGTGATGTATTTAGGACGGATAATGGAAATGGCAGATGCCGATACCTTGTACCGATCTCCACGGCACCCCTATACCCGGGCACTTCTTGATGCGGTTCCCGTACCGGACCCGACGGTCTCACGGAACCATACGCCGCTTCAGGGAGAGGTCCCGTCAGCGGAGAATCCACCGGTGGGATGCCGCTTTAATACCCGTTGTACCCACGCCGTTGACATTTGCTTTAACAAAACCCCCGTGCTGAAACCGGCACAAAATGATACCTCTCATCTTACGGCCTGCCATCTATTTTATGCATAGACAGGGATGGTCTGGCCCAGGTGAATAAACTTGCGAAATTGGGTGTCAGATGATAGAGTTCCTGGATTTGTTGAAAGGGAATAATGTGAAACTTAGTAAACTGTGTTTCCAGCGTTTCATCCATACCCAAATGAGCCGACCCAAACCGGGTCGTATCAAAAAGTGGGGGATGAACAAGATAGCATTGTACGCCGCAATGGGGCTGATACTATGCATCTGCGCATGTACACCGCCGCCACCGGCACCGGAACTCTGCGTAATAAAGGCCGGAACAGTTTGTGTTTCCGACACGGAGTTCGCCGAAGAACTTGATTTGAAGCGGGCCGCATATCCCTATGACTTAAAACAAAGGCCCATGGCCTATAACCAAATGATTCTGGACCTGGTGACCGTCATCTCAGATGAGACGGTGCTATTGGCCGCTGCAGCTGAAAAAGGGCTGGCAGTGGATGACCGGGAAGTGGATCTGGCAGAGGCTGAATTTAAAAAAGAATATCCGGAGGACAGCTTTGAACAGATGCTTCTGGAAAACGCCATTCCTTACCGTGTATGGAAAAGACGGCTTAAAAAGGATCTAATACTGCAAAGCGTCCTAAAAGAACAACTGATTGACAACCAGGAAATAACCCCGGACGACATGATCGCCTTCTACAACCAATACCGGAAACATGCGGGGAATGGAAAGACAACAGATATAGACGAAAGCAGCTTGGTTGAGATGTTGCGGCTTGAAAAAAGCCAGGCAGCCTACGATAACTGGATAGCCTCGCTGAAGACGGTTTATCCGGTTACTATTGACCAAACTGCCTTGGCCGGTTTCTTAGTAAACCAGGTCATAGCAAGCCCGAATACGCAAAAATCAAATGCAACAAACCGGATTGCAACAAAGCAGGACACACCAAACCAGGATTGAGAAAGGATAGAGTGATGTTAAAAACTTGGAACGTATTACTTCTCGGAACGATAATATTGGCTGCAGGGTTGCATGTGCCGGTTCAGGCGGAGGTGGTGGATCGAATTGTCGCCATCGTCAACGATGACATCATCACGTTGTCAAAACTGAATAAGATTACAAAAGCCTACCGTCAGAATATCGAAGCATCCCAGAGTCCCGACGCACAAAAAAAAGAGATGCTCTTCCAGGTTCAGAAAAAGGCACTCCAACAGCTGGTGGACATTTCCCTGACCATGCAGGAAGCCAAAAAATTAGGTATTGAAATCACAGATACCGATATTGATGCTGCCATAGCCAATGTCAAAAAAGAAAAGAATCTGGACGATGAGGCGCTTGAGCAGGGCCTTGCCGCCGAAGGAATGACCCTTCAGGATTACCGGGAACAGATGAGGGAAAAAATCACCCAGTCCATGCTGATCAATCGGACTGTGCGGTCCAAAGTCGTTATCACCGATGGGGAAGTCCAGGCCTATTATGATGAAAACAAGGCGGATTACGCCGGTGTAACAAAATATCAGTTGAAAAACATCATCACAGAAACGGAATCGGATATCAGGGAAGTCGAATCTAAACTTGCGGGCAAATCAATGGGGTTTTCCGAGCTTGCCCGGAACTATTCCATCGGCTCCAATGCATCACAGGGCGGAGAACTCGGTGTCTTCGAAATATCTTCTTTCAGCCAGGAGATCGGAGAAGCTGTCCAGGGACTTGAAAAAGGTCAGCACACGGAGATTCTTCCCGCCGGTTCAGCATTTCAGATCATTTATGTGGATGATATTATCATCGAAGGTCGTAAAAGTGTTGAAGAGGCCAAGTCAGAGATCCAGGATATTCTTTTCAAAGGAATGGCAAAGGATCAGTTCGATAAATGGTTAAAATCACTTAAAGAAAGTGCCCACATCAAGCTGATGCTTTAATCATTTAATCCACTTGACACCAGGGGAACCCCATGCAGAATGAACAGATTCAAATACTGAAGGTCAGCATCAAACGGCTGCTGCGAAGAGGTGCAAACCGACAGTTGCTCAATATCATCAGGAAAACCCACATGGCTGACCTGTCACTGGTTTTCCAGGATTTGACGCTGATTAACCAACAGAAACTGTTCAATCTTCTGGAGAGTCCTGAAGATATTGCCCTTTTGTTTTCAAATATTGACGAAGCCACGTTTGTGGAATTTGTCAAAAATGTGAACTTTAACAAGCTGGTGGACATTTTCGACCATATGCCCTCTGATGATGCGGCCGAACTTCTGGGGCTTCTGGACGAAGAGCTTTCCGACAAAATTCTTTCAAAAATGAAGAAAGAAGAGTCGGATAATGTCGAGCAGATCATGAGCTACGCCGAAGATACTGCCGGCAGCCTGATGGTCAAAGATTATGTGGCATTGGAGGAAGACGTAAATGCAAAACAGGTGATTGAGTCTCTCCAGAACAAATACCTGGATGTAGAAATGCCTTTTTACATCTACGTTATCGACGACTATGGGCGGCTCGTCGGGGTGAGTTCACTTCGTCAGCTCGTGGTGGAATCTCCCAACCGTTCCCTAAAGGAATTTATGGCCACGGATATCATCACGGTGAAGCCATATACAGACAGGGAAGAGGTTGCCAGACTGGTGTCCCGGTACGACTTTCTGGCCATACCTGTTGTGGATGATGATAACCGGATTGTGGGTATCGTTACCGTTGACGACGTTATCGATATTCTCCATGAAGCTGCCACAGAAGACATGCTGAAAATGGCCGGTGTGGGTGAGGAATATGTGGAAACCCAGACCATTGTAAAAGGAACGCGGATTCGGCTGCCCTGGTTGTTTGCCAGTTGTCTCGGCGGTGTTGCCGCCTTTTTTATTATCGGTGGTTTTGAGGAAACACTGTTACAGTTTGCAGGGTTGGCGGCCTTTATACCCGTTATTATGGGCATGGGGGGTAACATCGGCACCCAGAGTTCAACCATTGTTGTCCGGGGAATCGCCACCGGGCGGATCGACGTCAAGGATTTTTCCCAGGTGGTCACCAAAGAACTGGCTGTTGGCTTGATTCTGGGTGTCATTTACGGGGCCATGATCGGCATGGTGGCAAAGGTCAGCTTTCTGAATGAACCTTTCTCATGGGCATTGGCCATTGCGGTGGGTCTGGCCATTGTCTCCTCCATGACCGTCGCCGCGCTGGTGGGTTCAACCGTCCCGTTGATTTTCCAGCGGCTAAACATCGACCCTGCCGTGGCCACCGGTCCCTTTGTCACCACATCCATAGATATTGTCAGTGTATACTGTTATTTTATGATCGCCAGATTTCTGCTGGGTTTTTAGGAAATGAATTAGGATTTAGGCGTTTTATGGCGAATTTCAGTACAGATGCCATTCTCCTGCGGAAAACCGAATACGGTGATTATGATTTCATTATCACTTTTTTAACCCGGGACAGGGGGAAGCTTCCGGTCATCGCCAAAAATGCCAAACAAAGTGTCAGAAGATTCTCAGGTGCCCTTGATCTTTTTTCCGCTAACCATATCCACTGCGCTTTTCCCAAAAAAAATAAAGATGGACTGGTTATCATGACCCAGTCAGATCTGGACAACGGATTTGCAGCCATCCGATACGATTTGTGGAAAACCGCCTATGCGTCCTACTGGGTTGAAATGATGACCCTATGGCTTGAAGAGGGAAAGCCCCAGACCGAACTGTACGATTTGCTTTACTTCTCACTGGACACGCTGACGCGGTCGGATATCCGGCCGGAGGTGGTGAATTTGATGTACCAGATTCGATTTATGGGGAGTTCAGGTTTTGCCCCAATACTCGATCATTGTGCCCATTGCGAAAAAGAGCTTGATGACATTCACCAGAACAGGCTTCGGTTTGATTTTAAGGAAGGCAGGGTCATCTGTGGCCAATGCAGGGGGCATGCATCCAGATTCGGAATGGAAATATCCAAAGGCACACTCAAGCAGCTGGCCTGGATAAACGGCACGGAAATCACCCGCGCGGACCGGATAAAATTCTCACCAATGGCCATCAGGGAGGGAGAAATTCTGCTTGAATCCTTTATTCCGTTCCATATCGGAAGGGAATTCAGGAGTCTGGCCTTTTTAAACCGTTTGAGACAGGACAGATGAACTTTAATCCAATATTATCAAATTCGACAATTGCCGTTTCCGTACCCTGCCGGGTGGATTTTGGCGGGACTTTAGATATCTCCACCTTTTATCTGGCCCTTAAGCATAAGCGGCCTGCCACGCTCAATCTGGCCCTGGATATGCGGACCCGCGTTACCCTTTCCCCCTGGGAATCTGGACGGATCAAGATCTCTTCCAGGGGGTTTGACCCGGTGGAACAGGCTCACAATGAAGCCGGCATCGATCACCCACTGGGACTGATGTTTGCCGTTGCAAGATATTTCGATGCCCATGGGGTCCATGTTCACATTGAATCCGGCTCCCCTCCGAGAAGTGCACTTGGGGGCTCATCGTCCGCCGCCGTGGCCGTAGCAGCCGCCTTTTACGCCGCCCTTAAGAAAGAGGTCTCTCCGGAACACGTCTCCTGGCTGGCCCATTATATCGAATCTTCGGTTGCCGGTGTACCCTGCGGTATGCAGGATCAAACCGCTGCGGCTTTCGGCGGTGCAAACCTGTGGGAGTGGAAATTCGGTGAAAACGGCCCCCTGTTTGACCGGGTACCCGTTTTCAGGGATGACCTGGAAAACCGGATAAAAGAGCTCAACACCCATATCCTGGTGGCCTATTGCGGCATCCCCCATGAGTCCAAAGATATCAACGGCCAATGGGTAAAGATGTTCAAATCAGGGGTGGCGTATCATCAGTTTGAGCAGATTGCCGACATTACTCGCGACTTTCACACAGCCCTGGCCTCCGGCCGGTACGGAGTTGCCGGTGAATTGATGGTACGGGAAACCGAAGTCAGAGGTAAATTAACCCCCGAAGTGCTTGACAAGACCGGTAAAAGAATGTTTGAAAAGGCCAAGGCGGCGCATTGCGGAGCCAGATTTACTGGCGCAGGCGGCGGGGGATGTCTGTGGGCTGTTGGTGAACAAGACTGTATCCAGACCCTCAGCGCCGAATGGCGGGATATTCTGGAGGGGGTAGAAAACGGCCGCCTGTTAGACACATCCATTGATACCACCGGAATTCGTATGGAAGATCCGGAATTGGCATAGCATTGAACAACTCATTTTTCTTCATTACCGAGGTATCGGCAACGAAGCAACTATTTCACTTTAATTAACATGTAAAACAAAGGAGATCCCATGGCAGGCTACGATCCTGATAAAGATAAAAAGATTGCAGAGTGGAAAAACGATGAAACCGGTTTGATCATCTCAATTCAGCAGTATGGTGAGGGAGAACCCAAGGTGCAGGTGGGCCCCAGAATCCTCAAGAAAAAAGACGGATCTGACCGGGCCCCCACAAAAGCCGGACGCCTTTCAGTGGAAGATATCATGTGGTTGTACGACATCATCGACGAGGTTAAGGATGAGCTATCCGACATGGTCGGACCTGAATAGCCCGCCTGTTGTTCCACCTTTAGGGGCCCGGCAGGCACCGGATATCGGTCCTGCCGCCCTGATGGTGAGCACAGTGCCGGATGTGAGGTATATTTCAAGTACCCAGGGGCGCTTCTCCGGCAGTGATTTTTTCATGGGACGCCTGTTTGAAGGGCTGGACAGCAATGAAGGAATTTCTGTTGCCGGCCCCTATATCGGTTCCCCATACGGTGTCATGCTCCTGGAATCCCTGATTGCCAAGGGGGCAAGGGAGATTCTTATTTTGGGGTGGTGCGGGTCCGTCTCGCCACACCTTAAACCCGGTGATATTCTGGTTCCCGGACAGGCCATCGTGGATGAAGGCACATCACATCATTACCTGAAGTTGGACGGAGAACTGCCCTCAGTTTTTCCGGACAGGGAACTGAGTGATCGCCTGATCTCTTTTCTCGAATCCGACGGTGTTCGGGTAGACCCATCCCCGGTGTGGACCACAGACGCCATATACAGAGAGACCCGGCAAAAAGTTGACTGGTACAGGGACCGGGGCGCTGGTGCCGTTGAAATGGAATGTTCGGCACTGTTTGCTGCAGCGGCACATCGCCAGGTGAAGACCGCGGCCCTGCTGGTGGTTTCCGACTCCCTGGCAACTGCCGACGGGGACTGGGATCCGGGCTTCAGAAAAAAACAATTTAAGACCATGCGTAAAACCGCCTGCAAAGCAGCGGTTGAATTTACCAGGACACTTGCTCAATGACAACCGAATCCATCAGGGAAGAGGCCAAAAAACTTCAGAAAGAACTCAATGATCACAGTTACCGGTATCACGTACTCGATGATCCTGTGATCGACGATTATACCTATGACCGGATGCTGAAGCGCCTGATTGAAATCGAAGAACAGCATCCGGAGCTGACCCGTCCCGATTCCCCGACACGAAGGGTGGGGGCACCGCCTTTATCAGATTTTGATACGGCGGAACACAGCATTCCCATGTTGAGTCTGGATAACGGATTCTCCCATGAAGATATTCAAGCCTTTCACCAGCGCAATATCAAAAATCTTGAGAAAGAAAGTGTCCGGGAAGGTCGCCTCTTATATACCGCAGAACCCAAATTAGATGGTGTTGCCGTTGAACTCACCTATGAAAATGGGGTGTTGACGCTGGCCACCACCCGGGGGGACGGACGTACCGGAGAGGTAATTACCGATAACATCAGAACTGTCAGCCAGGTACCTCTGCGGCTTCGGGAAACCGATCTTTCGGTTCCGGAACTATTGGAGGTCAGGGGAGAGGTGATCATCCACCACTCTGGTTTCGAACAATTGAACCGGACGCGGCTGAACAAGGGCGAAACTGCATTTGCCAACCCCAGAAACGCGGCAGCAGGTTCCTTGAGACAGCTGGATTCCCGGATCACAGCCAAACGCCCTCTGACCATTTTTGTATACGGGGTCGGGCTTGCCCGGGGCATTACCTTCACCTCACAGGCCCAGATGTTGTCAGTCCTAAAAAAATTCGGTTTTCCTGTGAATCCGCTCATCAAGGGGGGCATATCCATTGACGAGGTACTGGACGCCTACGAACATCTCGGCACCCTCAGGCCCGATCTGGACTATGAGATCGACGGTATGGTCATAAAAATCGACGATATCCGCACCCAGCAGCGACTCGGGGAAAAAACAAAAAGCCCGAGATGGGCCATTGCCTACAAATTCCCCGCTTCTGAAAAAACCACACGGATCAACGATATTATTGTACAGGTGGGGCGTACGGGGACACTCACCCCCGTAGCAGAACTTGAACCGGTGAGCATCGGCGGCGTTACGGTATCTAGAGCAACCCTGCACAATGCAGATGAAATCGAACGCAAAGACATCCGTATCGGGGACCAGGCACTGGTCACGCGGGCCGGCGACGTCATCCCCAAAGTCGTTAAGATTTTCCCTTCCGAGCGAAAGGGAAATGAAAAGCAATTTACCATGCCGGATACCTGCCCGGTGTGCCACACCGCCGTCCGCAGGCTTGATGAAGAGGCCGCCGTCAAATGCATCAACGCCTCCTGCAGTGCCCAGCTAAAGGAACGAATCCGCCATTTTGTTTCCAAAAAGGGACTTGATGTGGACGGGTTGGGTAAAAAACTGGTGGAGCAGTTGGTGGACACGAACCTGGTTTCCTCGTTTTCAGATCTATTCACTCTCACCCTGGAATCTGTTGCCGGTTTGGAGCGAATGGGCAAAAAATCAGCAGATAATCTCATCAAGGCCATTGAATCGGCAAAAAGGGTTTCCATGGCACGGTTCATTTTCGCCTTGGGTCTGGATCATACCGGAGAGAATGCGGCCCGTTTGCTGGCGATGAATTTCGAGACCCTGGATGCCTTGAAAGATGCAGATGTCCCGGAGTTGTCTGCAATTCACGGCATGGGTGAGAAAACAGCCAATGCAATTGCGGGGTTCTTTTCTGTGCCTGAAAACATGCTCAATATCGAAAGAATGGTTTCTGCCGGTATAGACGTGTATAATGACCTTTACCGGAAAATAGATGCGGAGGATTCCGGACGTTCCCATGTCTTTGCCGGAAAAACCATAGTCCTGACGGGAACGCTGACACAGTTCAAACGTTCAGAAGCCAAAGAGAAACTGCTGGCCTTAGGGGCCAAGGTGACGGGAAGTGTTTCTAAAAAAACAGATTTCCTGGTGGCCGGCGAATCCGCAGGGTCCAAACTGACAAAGGCCCGGAGTCTGAACGTGGAGATTCTTGATGAAACCCGGTTTGTGGAGATGCTCAACACCTAAACGCACAGCATTCGCAATATAAAGGAGGGGCCATGAAACGGCAACGCGTTCACACGGCTTTTTATGTGGTTGTTATCCTGTTCCTGGCATGTCAGAGCTCGCATGCAGAAACGGTAAAGATAACCAATGGTGAGTGGGCCCCTTATTTATCCGAACATCTGCCGGAGAACGGGTTTGCTTCGGATGTGGTCAGGGCGGCCTTTGATGCGGCGGGACTCTCTGTTGAATACGGTTTCTATCCATGGAAACGTGCATTTAAACTGGCAAGGCAGGGGGACTGGCACGGCAGCGCTGTTTGGGTCTACACACCGGAGCGGGCCAGGGATTTTTTCTTTTCAGATACCGTCGTCACCGACAGCGAATACCTGTTTCATCTTAAATCCTTCAAGTTAGAATGGCAACGTCCAGAAGATCTTCAGGATGTCAGAATCGGGGGGACACTTCATACGGTGTATCCTGCTTTCAAAGCCGCAGAAGACCAGGGGATTATAACCATTGAACGAACGGGGACATATGAAAACCTGTACCGCCGCCTATTGAAGAAGCGGATACATGCGATTCCGCAGGTGTCCGCAGTGGGAGAATTTCTGATCCGGACCACATTGACGCCGACCCAGCAGGCGCAGATCACCATGTCCCCGACGATAATTCAAACCCGTCGGTACGCATTGATCCTGTCAAAAGCCATACCTGAGAATAAACACATTCTGGAACGCTTTAACCGGGGACTCAAACATATTCGTCTCACCGGCATCTACCGGGAAATGCTGGACAGATTGAAACGCGGCGGCTATGATCCGGTACCAGTTTCAAAATCAGCGTTATAAACCAACCGGACGATTTGATGCCAAAACGGACCTCATTTTTCAATAAAGGCTGGAAAGGACCACTGGCGGTCCGGCAATTAACCTATATTCTATTGTTCAGCTCTCTGGTTACGCTGCTTCTATCCGGAGCTCAGATTTTTATCGAGTATAAAACCGACCTAAATGAAGTCGAATCTCAATTGGTGGGCATCAAACAGGGGTATCTTGAAACGCTGACATCCAGTCTCTGGAAGCTGGATGATGACCAGATTACGGTGGTGCTAAAAGATGCCTTGAGCCATAGAGATATCGTTTATCTTGAAATTCGGGAAGCGGATACAGTGATTTTCAGGGCCGGTAATGAACCCGACGGCGTCGGCCGGCTCACCAAAGAATTTCAGATGATTTATAACGACGGAAAGGTCGCAAAACCCATCGGTCATCTCAAGGCGGTTGCAAGCCTTTCCGGCATTTACGACCGGCTTGTCAAACGGATCATTTATATATTCGTCAGCCAGGGCATCAAAACGTTTCTGGTTTCCTTCTTTATTCTATACATCATTTACCGGCTGGTTATTCGTCATCTGATGGATCTGGGGCGTTTCTCACGCCGCCTGACGTTTACGGAAAAAGACAACGCTCCTTTTGTATTAAGACGTTCTGAAAGGGTGTTCTTCCGCCGGGATGAGCTGGACGACCTTGTAACTGCCGTAAATACCATGCAATCCCAGGTAACAAAGGATATCAGGAATATCAGAGAAAAGGAGGCAGTATACCGCCAGACCATTGAAACTGCCATTGACGGGTTTTGGATTACCGATGACAACGGTAAACTATTGGATGTCAACAAGGCCTATTCTGACTTTACAGGATATAACAGGAACCATCTGCTAAACCTGTCTTTCCATGATTTGGCCACAGAATCTCCAGACGTCATCGATGACTGGCTTAAGACCATTCGGTCATCCGGCTCCCATCGGTTTGAAAGTGTTCACCGGTGCAATAACGGGCAGGACATCCATTTTGAAATTTCAGCGACATTCAGTCCCGATCACAAATGTTTCTTATTTCTACGGGACATTACGAGAAGAAACCGGGAAGAGGAAAAACGACACCGTCTGGAAGAAAAACTCAGGCAGTCCCAGAAGATGGAGTCCATCGGTACACTTGCCGGCGGTATTGCCCATGACTTCAATAATCTGCTGGTTCCGATTATGGGGAATACTGAAATTCTAATGGAAGATATCCCCGAGCAGAGCCCCCTGCGGTCCCATCTGGATGAAATTTTTGCCGGTGCTGTCAGGGCAAGGGATCTGGTACATCAAATTCTCACATTTTCAAAACAGGGAGAGCAGGAAATAAAACGAATCCAGGTTCAGCCCATCTTAAAAGAGGCCCTGAAACTGCTGCGTTCAACCATTCCCACCACCATTTCCATTGAGGCCGATATTCCGGAAACCTGCCCCAGCATTTTTGCGGATCAAACTCAGATTCACCAGGTTGTTCTGAATCTAATGACCAACGCCTTCCATGCAATGGAAGACAGCGGCGGAACGCTTGGGGTCTATTTGGCATCCGTATCACTGACCTCTGAGGAAGCAGAGGAGTCTAGCCTGTCTTCCGGCGAATATCTCAAAATCTCCATCACTGACACAGGTGTGGGCATGACACCGGAGGTTGTGGAAAAAATTTTCGATCCCTTTTTTACCACCCGCCAGAATCAAAAAGGAACGGGATTAGGGCTTTCCATGGTCCACGGCATTGTCACGGGTTACAGGGGAAAAATTAGTGTTGAGAGTACGCCGGATAAGGGCACCCATATTGATGTGTTTCTTCCTGCGGCAGGTCAAATGGATATAGATAAGGGCGTTGAGGCCACAAAACCGTCAATGCCGGGGGGCAATGAACACATCCTCCTTGTGGACGATGAACCGGCGGTTTTGAAAGTGGAGCACCGTATTATATCCCGCCTGGGGTACCAGGTGAGCCGTGCCGAATCCGGTCCGGAGGCTTTGGCGCTTTTTCGAGAATCACCGGACCGGTTTGATCTGGTACTGACGGATATGACCATGCCTCTGATGACCGGAGACAGGTTGGCAGAGGCCGTGACGGAAATTCGCAAGGATATCCCCGTCGTGATCTGTACGGGATTCAGTGACAAAGTATTCTCGGAAGGGGGGCATTCTGCCGTTGTCAGCGTCATTCATAAACCCCTGGTCATGACGGAACTTGCCATTAAATTAAGGGAAATATTCGATGGGCGGCATGAATCCTGAAAACGTTGAATCTGATGAAGCCTAAAGGCGAAGTCTCAGCCGTCGGTGTCGGGGATCAAACGCTTGCTCAGTACGCTAACAGGGTCATCCGTATAGCCCTCTGATTTATAAAATCCGATAACCTTGGTGTTGGTTTGCCGCACCATGAGATTTATTTTTGGGCAACCCATTTTGGTCAGACAGAATTCACCGTGCCGGATCATCTCTCCGGCAATCCCAAGTCTTCTGAATTCCGGCAGGACCCCCAGATAGTAGAACCATCCCCGATGTCCGTCATACCCTGCCATACACGTACCGATAACCCTGTCACCCAGCAATGCGAGAAAAAACAGGTCCGGAGAATGATCCAGCTTGCGTTGAATGTCGCGATCCGGATCATTCCAGGGTACTGTAAGGCCGCATGTCTGCCACAAATCAATCACCTGGCTGCGATAGCCCTCTGCAAAGGACGAAATGCGCAAATCGGTCTTTACGGGTGGTATCGCTTTTTCCATAAACACACTTAAAGGATCCTCCGAATACGCTCCGAAGGGGGGAATATTTGAGAATCCGGCCCGCTTGTAGAGGTCTATGGCAGCACCCTGATGGATACCGGTTTCCAGGCGGACAATAGAAAGTGATCGGGCAGCAGCCAGATATTCCAGCTGTTGGAGCAGGTACCTAGCGATTCCCTTTTTGCGGTGGTTCTCTGAGACATACATCCGTTTAATTTCCGCATATCCGTCCAGATATTTTACGGCACCGATGCCGGCCAGGGCATCCTGACGCTTTTCCTGCTGGTCTTTCTGTCGATCTTCAACGGGAACCATAACCCCGATCATGTCCACGTTATCCTGCAACAGGGTGGACGTGTCATCCAGGTGGTTGCTTTCCGCCGGGTAAAGTTCAGCCTGATAAGCGTCAAGCTTAAGGATGAGTGCCTTCACCTCTTCTTGATCCGCACGTACTTTTTTTACCCGCATATGCTGACCTCTATTGCTCAGATATTATCAACTCAGATATAATCAATAGGGAACGTGTACTTAACTGTTTAGTCAAAAAGCGCATTGATAAAACGCTTGGCGTCAAAATCCTGAAGATCATCGACGCCTTCACCCACACCGATATGGGAAATAGGCAGATTCATTCCGGAAGAGACCGCAGCCACAATACCGCCTTTGGCCGTACCGTCCAGTTTGGTGACAGCCATGTGTGTCAGCCCCACCGCCTCATTAAACATCTTGGCCTGGGAAATGGCATTCTGCCCTGTGGTGGCGTCAATCACCATCATTACCTGATGGGGGGCACCTTTGAGCTTCTTATCCACGGAACGTCTGATTTTTTTCAACTCTTCCATGAGATTTTTCTGGGTGTGAAGCCGGCCTGCGGTATCGATAATGACAATATCAACCCCTCTGGCGATGCCGGCTTCAACCGCATCGTATGCCACTGCGGCGGGGTCAGCCCCCTCACGGTGTTTGACAATGCCTGCACCGGCCCGGTCGGCCCAAACCTCAACCTGTTCAATCGCTGCGGCTCTGAAGGTATCCGCTGCTGCGATCAGCACTTTTTTACCGTCACGCACATACCGGGTGGCCAGTTTGCCCAGGGTGGTTGTTTTCCCGGTTCCGTTGACACCCACCATCATAAGAACGTGGGGTTTGGTGGTTGGGGTACTTTCTTCCATTGGCGGAAATAGTGCCAGCAGTTCTTCCTTGAGTACCTGCCGTAATTGATCCGCGGTTTCCAGCTTTTTGGCCTTTTTCCGAATCCGCTCCATCATCGCCATGGAAATGTCAACACCGAGATCGGACATCACCAGCATCTCTTCCAACTCCTCGAACAGATCCTCGTCGATGGCAGTGGAACGGGAAAACAACTCGGTGACGTCCGTATTTAAAACATCCCTTGTTTTTGAAAGACCGCTTTTCAGTTTTGAAAACAAGCCGGATTCGTTTGGCTGGGTTGCATCTTCAGCGTTTGCTTCCTCATTGGGCGCATTTACGGGGGCAGTC
Organism: Desulfobacterales bacterium; assembly: GCA_022361315.1. Next base: position 282 of record JAKSBB010001008.1, on the reverse strand, counting down.
TTACTTTCAGAAGAAGTCGTCGGTTTCTCCGGTTCTGTCTCAACCACGTTGCTCTGGTCTTGAGGATGATCGTCCTTAGACGGGGGGACAGTTTCATCTGACTGTGTTTGATTCTCTGTCGCCGACTGAGGTTCCTCTTTTATATGTTCCTCTTTTATCTGGCCGTCTTGATGAGGCCGGGTTGGGTCCATTTCCGGCTTCGGGGCCGGTTGGGATTCATCTTCTTTTTTTGATTTTTTCTTGAAAAAATTAAAGGCCACGCCTTTGATCTCCTTACACAGG
>JAKSBB010000915.1 GCA_022361315.1 Desulfobacterales bacterium | reverse complement strand
CTGCAGCGGCTGCATCATCTGGTGCTCCCGGTGACGGCCCTGTCGGTGATCGGCGTTGCCCAGATCGCCCTGCACACCCGGGAAAAAATGATCGACGTGTTTCAGAGCGACTTTGCCCTCTATGCCGCCTCCCTGGGAGAGTCCCGGACAGGGATCGCCCTCTTCCACGGCCTGCGGCACACCCTGCTGCCGGCCCTCACCCTGCAGTTCGCCAGCTTTGGCGAACTTTTCGGGGGGGCCGTGCTGGCCGAGCAGGTCTTTTCTTACCCCGGCCTGGGCAGAACAACGGTGGAGGCCGGGGTTCGCGGGGATATCCCCCTGCTGCTGGGTATCGTCATGTTCTCCACCCTTTTTGTGGTCACCGGGAACATCATTGCCGACATTCTTTACGTCACCGTCGATCCCCGTATCAAAATTGAGGAGGGTATCTCATGAATACCGTACTTGCGTTTCCCCGGCCCCTGCGAAACAAACGACTGAATACACTCCTGCTCATTATTTCGGTCCTCCTGATGTTCGCGGGCCTGTTTGCCGCTGCGTATCTCATGGGTGACCGGGGACTTGATACCCGCTTCATGATGCGCAACCTCAGCCCCAGCCTCGCCCATCCCTTTGGCACGGACTGGCTGGGGCGGGACATGCTGACCCGCACGGTGAAAGGCTTGTGTATCAGCCTGGGCATAGGGATGACCGCCGCGGCCTGCGCCGCTGTATTTTCCCTTATGCTGGGCACTGCGGCTGCCGTATTCGGGAAAAAGGTGGATACCTGCGTGAGCATATTGATCGATACGGTGATTGCCACCCCCCACCTGGTGATGCTGATCCTGATCTCGTTCTGCGTCGGCGGCGGTGCCAAAGGGGTCATCATTGCCGTGGCCCTGACCCACTGGACCCGGCTTGCCCGGATCATCCGGGCGGAGATCCTTGCCCTGAAGTCCTCGGACTATGTCCATCTGAGCCGGCGGCTGGGGAAACATCCGCTGTGGATCATCCGCCACCATATGCTGCCGGGTCTGCTGCCCCAGTTTACGGTGGGTCTTCTGCTGCTCTTCCCCCACGCCATCCTCCATGCGGCAGGGCTCACCTTCCTGGGGTTCGGCCTGTCCCCCCACACGCCGGCCATCGGCATCCTGCTGTCCGAAGCCATGCAGCACCTGTCCACCGGCCACTGGTGGCTGGCGGCGGGGCCCGGCATCAGCCTTGTGGCCATGGTGAAGCTGTTCGACACCCTGGGCAATGCCATGCGCACCCTCACAGATCCCAAAACCTCACAGGAGTAATTATGCTTACGGTCAACAACCTGTCCATATCCTTCACCCGCTACGGCCGCTGGTTGTCGCGGCGGGTGCTTCACCCCATAAAGTCCCTTGACCTTGACGTGCCTGCAGGCGAAGTGACGGCGGTGGTCGGGGAATCCGGTGCCGGAAAAAGCCTGCTTGCCCACGCCGTTCTGGGGCTGTTGCCGGCCAATGCTCGAATCGGCGACAGTATCCGGTTCAACGGGGAACCGCTCACCCGGTCAAAAGCCGTGGCGTTCCGGGGAAAACGCATTGCCCTGATCCCCCAGTCCGTGGCCTTTCTGAATCCCCTCCGGCAGGTGGGTAACCAGGTCAGACGCGCTGCAGTTCTCAGCGGCAGGGACAAAACGGCAGCCGCCACCCGTACAGCGGCTGCATTCCGGCGGTACGGCCTGGATCCCCGGGTGGACCGGCAGTTTCCCTTTGAACTGTCCGGAGGGATGGCCCGCCGGGTACTCACCGCCGCTGCGGTGGTGGGAAACGCCGAACTGATCATCGCCGATGAACCCACCACCGGCCTGGACACCACCTGCATAGAACGCTCCCTGTCCCATTTAAAACGTCTTGCAGACCAGGGTAAAGCCGTTCTTCTCATCACCCACGATATCGGAGCCGCTATACGTATTGCCGATCGTGTTGCGGTTTTCAAAGACGGCAAAACCCTTGCGGTTGAAAAGGCCGAGAACTTCAAAGCCCCAGAAAGACTGAGCCATCCATACGCCAGGCAGTTGTTCTACGCCCTGCCCGAAAACGGGTTTACGCTTCAGGACGAAACCGTGGAGGAGGTGCGCTGTGCTTAGGGCGGAAGAGATCTCTTTTCGATACGGGAAGACGGAGGAACACCTCCTCAAAAACGTCAGCTTTTCGGTGGCGCCGGGAGACGTCGTGGGGCTGGCCGGCCCCAGCGGCAGCGGTAAAACCACATTGGCCAGAATACTCTGCGGCTACCTGCTCCCGGACAACGGCCGGGTGCTTCTGGATGACAACCCGGTTCCGGACAGCGGCATCCACCCGATCCAGATGATCTTCCAGCACCCTGAAACCACTGTAAATCCCCACTGGAAAGCGGGGAAAATACTCTGCGAAGGATTGACGCCGGACAGATCACTGATTCGGACCTTCGGCATAGAAGATGACTGGCTGGACCGCTATCCCTGGGAGCTTTCCGGTGGCCAGCTGTCAAGGATATGCCTGGTGCGGGCCCTGACACCCCATACCCGGTATCTGGTGGCCGATGAAATGACGGCCATGCTGGACGCCGTCACCCAGGCCGGTATCTGGCATAACCTTCTGGAAACCACCCGAAACCTGCGGATCGGCGTTCTGGTGATCAGCCATGATGCCGCGCTGCTCAGGCAGGTGTGCGGCAGAACCCTGTCGGTGGGTAAACCGGTTTTAGCTGCATAATATCCAATAAAAAGTCCGCCTATGGAATGGCGATGACCAAATTCCACAGGCGGACTGTTACGGGTAAAATGAAAGCAGATACTACGCCCTATTGTTTGATGACTTTCATGCCCTCTTTGGAATCCTGGACCATATACCCCAGAGCCTGGATTTCGTCCCTGAGCTGGTCGGACAATGCCCAGTCCTTATTTTCACGGGCTTTGATCCTCGCATCAACTTTTTCCTGGATTTCGGGCGGTATGGATGCTTTTTCAAGGACCTTATCCAGCTTAAGCCCTGTAATCCGGTCAAAGTCCAGAACAGTTGCATACTTCCGGGCATCAGGCAGGTCTGATTTCAGGACCTCCTGGATCACGGCCATGGCCCGCGGCATGTTCAGGTCGTCATTGATTGCATCCATGAACTGTTCCTTGAACCCGTCATGGACTTCACCCCTTTCATTGCCGGCTGCCTCCGCAATGGTCCGGACCTGGTTCTTCAAGTGCCTGTACCCGTTGGTTGCGGATTCAATTGCATCATCACTATACTCCATGGGTTTCCGGTAATGGGTTTGAAAGGAGGCAAACCGGTAAACCAGGGGAGAGATCTTTTTATCAATGAAGGTGCTGGCAAGGGTGAGAAAATTCCCCTCACTTTTGGCCATCTTTTTACCACCCGTGATGTTGAGGAAGGCGCCATGCAT
>JAKSBB010000953.1 GCA_022361315.1 Desulfobacterales bacterium | reverse complement strand
ATGGAATCCCAGATGCACTCGGTTTCCTTGTTCACCTCGCAGATGCCGCTGGCGGATCCCCCGCAGGGGCCGTGAAGAAGGCTCTTGGCGCAACGGGCAATAGGGCAGAGCCCGCCGAACATGTGGATCCCGCAGGTGCCGCAGCCGGCCCCACGTTCCTCCCAGACACCGTGCTGGGTGGCACCGCCGAAAAAGGTGGTGTTCACGGCCGGGAAGAAGGATTGCTCCTTGTACATTTCCGACAGAAACTGAGGACCGACACCGCAGGCCATGGAAAGGACCGCGTCGTAGTCATTTACTTCTTCGCCCAGCTGGGAGACGTACTCCTTATCACACTGGCGTTCCAGCACATGCTCGGCAATTTCCAGGGGGTTCCCGTCTTTTTTCCGTGCTATTTTCATGGTGGAGGCCAGGACTTCAACCTCTTTGAGGCCGCCGACATTACAGACCGTCACGCAGCCCTTGCACCCGACCACAAGGATCTTTTTACAGTCTTTCACCATCCCTAAGAGTTCTTCTATGGGTTTGCGATCAGCAACTATCATAGGTCACCTTCCGTTTATTTGGGTTCCGGGGCAGGTCTGCTAACGAACGCCCCGGAATCATTAGTATCGATTACGCTGCGGAATCCTTTGCCAGGGGCGTCGGACCTAAGTCCTTTATCTTTTCCGCCATCTCGTTGGCAATCTCTGCGAACCGTGCGCCCTGGGCCGAGGAAAGGTTGTACATCTCCACCCGTTCGGGCTCGATCCCAAGATCGGTGAGCACCTTTTTCACATAAGTCACCTTTCTCTTGGCCTTGAGATTACCTTCACGGTAATGGCACTCCCCTTCGAGACAGCCGGCCACATACACCCCGTCAGCACCGTCTTCAATGGCGTTGAGCAGGTGGATGATATCCACCCTGCCGGTGCACGGCACCTGGATCACCTTAATATCCGCAGGATAGGAAAGCCTCATGGAACCTGCCAGGTCCCCTGCTGCGTACGCTCAGTACTGGCAGCAGAATGCGACAACTTTGGGTTCAAACGCCTGAGTCATAGCTTACTTCCTCCTGTTTATCGGGTTTCATGAAGCGGCCTCTGCCTCTTCTTCGGCACTGTCTTCAAACAGGGCGTCGGTTTTGGCGATCAGCTGCTGGTCTGTAAAATGGTTCAGTTTAATGGCCTTACCCGGGCACTCCGCCACGCAGGCGCCGCAACCGTGGCACTCGCTGGCATCGATCTGGGCATAGCCGTCCTCATGGATAAAGGGGATGGAATAGGGGCAGGTTCTGACACAGGTCAGGCAGACCGCACACTTCTCCTTCGTTACATCCGCCACCACACCTCCCACCTTGAGGGAATCCCTGGAGAGGATGGTCATGGCCCGCGCCACGGCCGCCCTTGACTGGGCGATACTCTCTTCCAGAGGTTTGGGGTAGTGGGCCAGCCCAGCCACGAACAGGCCGTCCGAAGCAAAGTCCACCGGCCGCAGCTTGGCATGGGCCTCCACCAGGAAGCCTTCGGCATTGACCGGGATCTTGAACTTCTCAAACAGGGACTTATTGTCCCCGGGGCTGATGCCCGAGGCCAGCACCACCAGGTCCGGGTTGATGAGCACCGGGATCTGGAGGACATGGTCCAGAACCGTAAAGGCCAGATTGCCTTCAGCGTCCAGTTTCAGTTCCGGCATTTTTTCAAGATCATACCGGATAAAGAGAACACCAAGCTGGCGGGCCTTCTGGTAGAGGTCCTCTCTAAATCCATAGGACCGGATATCCCTGTACACCACATAAACCCGTTTCCGGGGATCCATCTCCTTGAGAGTGATGGCGGACTTCAGACTGTGGGTACAGCAGACCTTGGAACAATATGGATTCTGCTCGTTCCGTGATCCCACACATTGGACGAAAACGATCTTTTTGGCCGCCTCGACTCTCGGATCTTCTTCACGGAAAGCCGCGTCCATGTCCAGGTGGGTGAGGACGTCCGGATGATCCCCGTACATGTATTCCTCGGGCTTGAACTCCATTCCGCCGGTGGCGATAATGGCCGCCCCGTGTTCTATGGAGAACTCTTTGTCCCCCTTGGTAACAGTGGTGATAAAATTTCCCATGGAACCGGTGGTTCCGGTCACCTCTGATTCCGTATGAACGGTGATGGCATCCGAAGATTTTGTGGCTTCAATCATATGCCCCAGGTAATCCCGGATGGGCTCCCCTTTCCAGGTGGAGTTGAGATGATTGGCAATACCGCCCAGCACCGGCGCCTTTTCCACCAGGTGTACATCCACACCCTGTGCGGCAGAACTCAGCGCCGCCTCCATACCGGAGACACCGCCGCCCACGATAAGCACCGTCTTTTTGATGGGCAGATCCACCTGATGCAGCGGCTCCACAAAGGCCGCTTTGGCCACGGCCATGCGGACCAGATCTTTCGCCTTTTCCGTGGCTTTCTCGGGTTCGTTCATATGAACCCAGGTGTTCTGGTCCCGGATGTTGGCCATCTCAAAGAGATACTTGTTCAGACCGGCATCCCGGATGGTTTCCTGGAACAGGGGTTCATGGGTGCGGGGTGAACATGACGCCACCACCACACGGTTGATCTCGTGTTCCTGGATGATATCCTTCATATAATCCTGGGAATCCTGGGAGCAGGTAAAGAGGTTCTCCTCCACATGGGCCACGTAGGGAAGGGTCTTCGCATAAGCAGCCACTGCCGGCACATCCGCCACGCCGCCGATGTTGATACCGCAGTT
>JAKSBB010000409.1 GCA_022361315.1 Desulfobacterales bacterium | reverse complement strand
ATCGTTTCAGCCACAGGGATATTGCGGTCCAATGAAAACCGTCCTGTGCTGAACTGCGTCCGTTCCACCCCAAAAATTTTGTTCCCTTTCCTGAAAAACTATATCATTTTTTGGAACATTTGCGTTACAATACAGGATTGGCCGTAACACGTATCGCATATGAAAGCCTGGAATAAGGTGAATGGACAGATTTCATAAAATGAAAAGAACAAAAGCCGTCCGCATTCTTTTGGTGGATGATGAGCCGGATATCCTCGCAACCCTGGAGATGCTTCTCCGGCGTGAAGGATACAGGGTGGCCACAGCCGGCAACGGGAAAGAGGCGCTGGAAACCTTCCGGACCGACCAATTTGACCTGGTGGTCAGTGATATCCGCATGCCGGAAATGGACGGCCTTGAACTCATGAAAGCCCTGCGGCCCCAGAACAGCCGGGTGGAATTTATTTTCCTGACCGGATTCGCCTCCCTGGACACCGCAGTTGACGCCCTCCGGGACAACGGTGCCTTTGACTATCTGACCAAACCCCTGGACAGCCCGGATGTCATACTCCGCAGCATTGAGCGTGCCCTTGAGCGCCAGCGTCTCCGGGAAAACAACGCCGCCCTGACCCGGGAACTTACAGAACGAAATATCGCACTTGAGGCTGCCCTAAAGGAAATCAAAACCCTCAAAGGTATTCTTCCCGTATGTGCGGCCTGTAAAAAAGTCAGGGATGACAAGGGGATCTGGAACCGTCTGGAAGCCTATATCCAGACCCACACCGACGCCCTTATCTCACACAGCATCTGTCCGGATTGCAGCCGGGAATACTACGGCGACTTGTCGCCTGGAGACACGACTCCTGGCGACACGGCTTCTGGGGATATGCCCCCGGACGATTCCTCCCCCGCCTCTTAAATTTCTCTGATAATTCCGTTGCCGTTCCGGCCGTCCACTTTCAGCAGCACCGCCTTGGGGGTTCTCACATGGACCACATGGGCGGTCTCATGTATTTTCTCAACCCCGGTCAGACGGGATATATTCATTAAATCCCCGCTGTGATGCCCGGTGTTAAAATAATTGATTCCCAGGGCAGTGATATTATGAAAGAAGTGTGACCCCTGGGAGGGATCGGCCTGAATCTCCGGATGAACGGTTTCCACGATGGCTCCGACACCACTGATATCCCCCCATGTCACCGGGATGCCCAGCCAGCGGTCGGCAGTTCCCCAGCGTCCCGGGCCGATGAGGATATACTTGCGCTCCGTTTTGGATAATGTCCTGTTGATGTCGGCAATTTCAGGGACAATGTCCACGGTTTTAGACGGATCAAAGGTCTCGGGCTTCACGTAGATGATATCCGCCATATCCGTACTCACCGTATTGCCCAGGGCCATGTGGGATATGCAGAAGGCCCGGGATGTATCCTCCTCAGTTATGGTCACATCCAGCATCTCCTCCCGGGCGCTCATGGGGCGGATCTGCAGTACGGCGAACCGTGCCTTCTCCGACGCATCCGGAGACAGGTCCAGGGCAAACTCGATCTCAACGGGACATCCCAGTTCCCGGCTCCCGAGTTCGAGAAGCTCCCGGATGATTTCCGCCACAGGCAGGCTTTTGTACTTCAGCAGGGAGGCAAAGGTCAATACCGGGAAGCCCTTCGGTGACCAGGTATCGCGGATCCGGTCATCCGCAGGAAAGTAGGTGGAGGAGAGCACCCGGACGGGGTGTTCGTCCTTGGCTTCGTGGAGATCCCGGCGCACCAGGGTCGCGGCATCATTCACCCCGAGGCTGCAGGTGGGGTCCCCCATTTTCAGAGCGTAGAAATACTGCTGGGCATTTTCAAGGAGATCCCGGACCGTGGAGCGCTGGGGCAATATTTCCGGATACCTGGGGCAGAACCGCAGGTTGTTCTCCCCTTCCATCACGGCCTTGCCAAGCCCCATGGCGATGTTGACAATGCCGTCCTCCGGCGTCATCCGGGAGAAGGGATAGTAGTTCTTTGACTGGGCCACACCCGATACTGCCGGGTAAAAATGGTCACCGTAGCGGCTGCCCACCACCTGCTGGATGATGACGGCCATCTTTTCGCTCTCCATCCGGTTGCCCACCCGGCGGGTGAAGGCCCGGGGCGCCCTGTAGAAGGTTGAGGCCCAGACCATCTTTACCGCCTCCATGAGCTGAAGAATTCGACAATCCGTATCCGCATCGTCATTGGGCACGAAAAAGGTTTTATAAAGACCGGCGTATGGTTTGAACCTGGCATCTTCCAGCAGACTTGAAGACCGGACAGCCAGGGGATAATGCACGCTTTTAAGAAAGGTTATCAGCCGGCATTTCAGACTTTCCGGAAATTCGGCATCCATGAACCGTTCGGCGATGTCTTCATCCGAAAGTTTCTCATGCCCCAGCGCCCTGTGCATCAGGTCCCCCAACCCATTCAAACGGATGAATTCGTCAAATCCTTCCGTGGTGATCACCAGGGTCTGGGGCACCATGACGGAAATCCCCTCAAAGGATTGGAAGTGGGCCCCGGACCGGCTGATGATCCAGGAGATGAATGCCTGCCCCCTGGCCTTCCCGCCGAGTGATCCCTTGCCGGTCTTAAGGAAGCCGGTTTCCGGATCAAACCGGTGCTTGTCAAAGTCCACCACCACCCCTTTGAGACGTTCCCGGCGTTTTTCCCGAATCAATTCCATGAGATGCTGCCGGTGGGTCTCAACACTGTCGAAATCCGTGCCCCGAACCGGACGCAACTGGTTGGCCAGCTCCACCTCTGCCAGTGAAAACAGCCATCGGGAAAAATCATTCTGACGGCAATGGTGCACAAAGGAGGCTTCGGAGATGGTTCCAAGCCCCTGTTCCAACTCAAAAAGATCCGACGCCTTTTGAATGACGGTACCGTCCGGTTCCCGGAAAACAAAGGGGCCGAACCCGAGATAGTCCATTAAGAACCCGGCGATCCGTTCCTGAAGCCGGGAGGCATTTTTATCTATAAATACTGCGGGGACGCGGGCGGCAGGCTCGGCATTTTCAGGTTCGGAACTGGCCAGAAGCAATGGGATATCAAACCGGTCGGACTTGATGTACCGAAGCAGTTTGAGCCCGGCCTCACCGTCCAGACGGCTGTTTTTGGGAAACCGTACATCTGAAATGACTCCCAGCACGTAAGGTTTGTAGGTCTCATAAATCTCCATCGCCTGCTCGTAGGATCCGGCCAGCAGAATCTTGGGCCGGGCCCGCATGGAAAGAATCCGGTGTTCCTCATTCAGACTGTCTTCGATCAGGGCCTGGGTTTCGGTGACCAGTTCCCTGTACAGGGCCGGAAGAATGACAGACCGGTAAAACGGCGAGTCCTCCACCACAATAATCACCCGGATGCCTGCGCAGGCCGTGTCCGGTCCCACATTCATGCGGTCTTCCACATGTTTGATGATGGCCAGCAGGATACCGGCATCCCCGGACCAGTAGAAGATCCGGTCAATACCGGCAGAGCTGGTGGCCAGCCGTACACCGGCTTCGGGCAGCACCTCCTGGTGGGTCAACAGGATCACCGGCATGCTGGGAACCCTGGCCTTGATCTGCTCCCCCGTGCCATAGGCGGCTTCATCCACGGCCCGGGAAATGACGATGACCAGATCAAAGGACCGGGACCCGATCTTTTCCACGGCCATTTCGGTGGATGACACCCAGGTCAACTGAGGGGGACGGCTCAGGTTCAGGCCGCGGTACTCGTTGATGATCTGCTCGGACAGCCGGCAGTCCTCCTCCATGATCCAGGCCTCGTAAGAGGTGGATATGAGGAGGATGTGACGCACCTTTCGGGACATCAGTTTGTGAAAGAGTTTAAAGCGGGAGGATTGTTCCCCAGTTTTTACCGGGGAGGGGTCAGCCGGTCGTTCTGTCATCATGATGGTGGCTTCCTTTTTTTGACCTGTTACTGGATGGCTTACTTGTCCTGTAAAATCAACTTTGCACCAAACCCGATAAAAATAACACCGGCAAGCCCTTCCAGCCAGCCCTGCAACCGGGTGTAACAGGCTTTAAAGCCCCGGGAAGAAAAGATCAACACCACGAAAGCGTACCAGATAAACGAAATGGCCACCATCAGGGAGATAATCGCCATACCCAGTTCAGGGGCCGGGGATTCCGGCAGCACCGAGGCAAAAAGACTGGTGACGAACATAGCGGTTTTTGGATTGGACAGATTGGTGATCACCCCGCTCCGCCAGGCGGCAAATCTGCTCTGAACGGCAGAGGCACCCATGCCTTGGCCCGAATCCGTTTGCCGGGAACGGCGGATCATCATCAGACCCAGATAAATCAGATAGCTGCCCCCGGCAATTTTCAGGGTGGTATACAGCCAGGGGGCCATGGCAAAGACAGCGGTAATCCCGAAAAAACCGGCCGCAGACCAGACAGCCGTGCCGGTGCAATTGCCCAGCACCACGAAAAACCCCGCAAACCGAGATTCCTTCACCGTTGTCCGGGCCGTGATAAAAAAGTTGGGGCCGGGGGTGACCACGGCCAGTGCCCATATGGACGCGACGCTGATAAGGATGGACAGCAGGTTCATAACCTATCTCCCTGATTCGGTTGTTCCTTATTTAAAGGATCTTCCGGTGAAGATACGCGCTTTTTTTCCGGGATTCAAGCCGGAAACTGTATATTTTACCGGATTGAAACAACAGATGTTAGAGCGGCTGTTTGAGTCTGTCCGCCACGGCCCGGATATCGGCAGGCCCGGTTTGGCAGCAGCCGCCGATGAGGCTGGCGCCGGCCTCAAGCCAACGGCCGGCCATGCGGTCAAATGTGGGCAGGCCGTGATCCATCAGCCAGGTTTTGGCAGAGGCATCCCAGACACCCCCGCGGTTGGGATAGACAATAACGGGTTTGTCCGTGGCGGACCGTATCTCATGGATCAGAGAAGGAATATACTGCGGGTCGGTACAGTTGATGCCCACGGCCGCCACACAGGATTTTTTGTCCAGCCATGCAGCACACTCCCGGACAGGCGCTCCGTTGTTGATGTGCCGGCCGTCCCGGGCACTGAAGCTGACCCAGGCCTCTATCTTCAGCCCTTCTGTCAACAGATTCACCAGCGCCCTGGCTTCGGAAAAACAGGGAAGGGTCTCCAGGGCCAGAAGATCCGGTCCGGCATCGATCAGTGTTGCCAGGCGTCTGCGGTGAAAGGCGGCCAGTTCAGCTTCACTGAGACCGTAATTCCCCCGGAATTCCGAACCGTCCGCAAGATAGGCCCCATAGGGTCCCACAGAGGCGGCAACCAATGGCTTCACCCGGCCCTCCCGGTTTGCAGAATCCGCCCAGAAGGTATCCACACAGTCCCGGGCCAGAATCACAGCGGAACGAATCAGCTCCCCCGCCTCCCCGTCACTGAATCCCCGGGCCCTGAAGCCTTCGTAGCTGGCCTGGTAGGATGCGGTGATGAGACAGTCCGCCCCGGCCTTCAGATAATCCGTGTGGACGGCAGCAATGGTTTCCGGGGATTCCGCCAGCAGGCGGGCGGACCAGATGGGGTCTTTGAGATCACAGCCCCGGCGTTCCAGTTCCGTGCCCAGGGCACCGTCAATCACCAGGATGTTCTGCCGGCTGAGGCAATTTGATAT
>JAKSBB010000217.1 GCA_022361315.1 Desulfobacterales bacterium | reverse complement strand
GCGATGGTGGCAAAGGCGGCCAGAAAGTCTACGATTTTCCCCGGCAGTCCGTTGACCTGGTCGCCGATGAGGCCGTAAAGGGAATTGGCAACGGAGAGCGGACGCCCCAGCCGATAGGAGGCATACCCAATGGCCAGACCGGCAATGGCATAGCATGCCCAGCCGTGAATGCCCCAGTGCAACAGACTGATCTGCATGGCCACTGTGACCGCCTCAGGGGTTCCGGCCTCTGCCATATACGGGGGACTGGCATGGTGGTACAGGGGTTCGGCAACGGCCCAGAAAATGAAACCGATACCGATGCCGCAGCTGAACAGCATGGCGATCCACTCAAAGAATGAGAACTCGGCCTTTTCCCCATCTTTTCCCAACGGAATATTCCCGTATTTACTTGCAGCAATCCAGATCAGGTAAACGATGAACCCTGCCACCGTCAATAGGAAAAACCATCCGAAATTAACTGATATCCATCCCTGCATCCCCTTCAGGGTCTTTTCGAACAGCTCCGGGCTTAAGGTCCCAAAAGCCGTGATAAACGAACAGACCACCAGGGTTAACCAGAATAAGACCACGTCGTACCGACCGAGCAAACCGCCTGATGCATTTTTGTTGACTTCCATGCGGGCACTCCTCCTTAAAGTTGTTTGGCTTGGCACCGGATCTAAACCGGTCATGTCCAACAGAACTGACTATTGGCAGATGTATATGAGACCCGGGTGCCGGACTTGGGTGAACATCTATATGCTAACTTTCAGGTTTTCCTACGGGGCAGGCAAACTCGCAGACCCTGCAGTATTTGACGATTTTTACAGGGGACTCAAACCCGTCCACACGGGTTTCCCGGGCCTGGTCATTGTCTTTTTCCATCTGAACGTTGCAGGTGGGCCGGGAGTAATGCCCGGTCCTTCCCGGCCAGAAGTCCAGTGCCAGGGGATTATCTCTGAATTGATGTTTTTTGAATGCCGTCTGGGGGCAGGCTTTTCTGCAGTACATCGCGCATTTTTCGCATGGATTGAAATCAATGGGGCCGGTGGCCGGCAGTTCCCGGTCAAGGGTCAACGCCCGGAGGCGGACCCGTGGTCCGAATTCAGGGGTGACCACCATGTTGTTTTTTCCGATACAGCCGATACCGGCCATGACGGCAGAGTCTTTCAGGTAGATGCCGCCGTGCTCCACATGGTAGGGCAGATGAACCGTCCGGATGTCCATATCCGTTTCCAGCCACTCACACAGCTGTTTGGCCGTATCCATCAGTTGTTTATTTCCGGACGGGCTTTTCCGCCCGTACCACCAGTCCAGTTCGGGGCGGTCTTCCGGATGGGATACGGCAATCACCACAACGGATTTTGCCCGCTCCGGCCAGTTGACCTCCCCGGGGGCCAGTTCCATTTTGCCCTCACGGGACCCGATGCCTTTCCCGGCATCCGCCATTTTGGGGGCAAGCAGAAAGGAGGGGGCGGTGGTTAATTGCGCAACAGAGGTGATTCCCACCAGATCCGCACCGAATTTCTTTGCCGTTTTTAGAATTCTTTCTGTGACTTGTTCCGGGGATGATTGCTGCATTCAACACCTCTGACGGTTAAATTGTCTGTAAACTACGGATCGTTCCCGATGCCGTTGACCCATTGAATTTAGTCTTTGTTAAGTCAGCAATAAATGGACCAAACAGGACATAAAAACATAACCCATTGAAATATAGAGACTTTTACATAAAGGTGTGTTCGGAGCGAAAAAGATTTTCGCAAATAAGCAAAAGATTTGTAAAAAATATTTGCGGTCGAAAAGAAAGAATTGGGGAAATTAGAGTTTTTCTCCGTAGCGGATTTTATTCAAGGCAGATCTTAAGTTCAGCCGTTTGATTTTATACCCCAGTAATTGACGGGAAACGGATAACATACGTGCGGCTGCGGCCACATTTCCTCCGGTTGCCTGCAGGGCATTGAGAATCTGATTCTGTTCAAGGGTTTCCCTGTTTTGCCTTAAAGGGGTATAGGCGTCTGCCGGAGGGTGGGTGCTACGGTTGCTCTCAGCGGGTTCAGGGGAAGGGGGTTCCGTGGTTTCCATCCGGCCCAGGAGATTGGCCAGATAGCAATGCTTCAGGTCAAGGGTGCGGTCCTGGTCACCGGCCAGGTTCACGGCGCTCTCAATGATATGCTCAAGTTCCCTGACATTTCCCGGCCAGGAGTATTTCCAGAAAAAATCAATCACCTTGGCCGAGATATTTTTAAGGTTTTTATCCATGGACTGATTGTACTTCTGCAGGAAATGCCGTCCCAGTTCTTCAATATCCACCAGGCGGTGCCTGAGGGCGGGGATATGAATATAGACAACGGCAAGGCGGTAAAACAGATCCATCCGGAATTTGCCGCTCTTCACCAGATCCTTGGGTTCTTCATTCACCGAGCAGATCACCTTACAGTCCAGAGGGGTATTCTCCAGTGAGCCCACCCGTCGAACGCTTTTCTCCTGAAGCGCCCTGAGCAGTTTCCCCTGGAGGGACAGGGGCATGGAGTTGATTTCATCCAGAAAAATAGTGCCCCCGTTTGCCGCCTCAAGAAGCCCGGCCCGGTCCGTGGCGCCGGTATAGGCCCCCTTAACCGTGCCGAACAGCAGCCCCTCCATCAGGGATTCGGGTATGGCGGCGCAATTGATATCCACGTACTGCTTTTCATGGTTGTAATAGAAATTGTGAATGGCCTGGGCAAACAACTCTTTTCCCGTGCCGGTTTCACCGTAAAGCATCACCGGGGAGGGTGAGTTGGCAGCCATTTTGGCGGTTCGAAGCGCATTGACGAACTCCGGGGCCGACCCGATGATGCTGGCAAAGGTAAAGGTGGTGCCCGATGCAAAGGCCTCGTTGTTCTTCGGCGACAAGAACTTGGGGATATTCCGCTCCAGAATATTATAATCCTTCACAAAACAGATGGTCCCGATGATCTTTTTCCCCCTGAACAGAGGGAATACGCTGTGGATGGTATTGCCGACGTTGGCATTGTCCGAATGGTAAGACAGGGCGTAATTGATAATGGGGCGGCCATGGGCCAGCACCCGCATGCAGGTGCTGGAATCGTTGTGATAGGTGTACACATCGTTGATATGCTTGCCCAGCACATCTTTGGGATCCAGTTTATCGATGGTGGCCTGAACGGCATTGTAAAAAACAAGAATGCCCTGATCATCGGTCATCAACACCCCTTGATCAAAGCGGCAGAAAAGATCGGGAAACCCGATACTCCCGAAGTCAAACCCCTCGAACATGTGGCCGGGGTCGAAAAAGACGTCACCTGTCATTGCACCATCCCCAATTAAAAAGCTAAATGAATGCCTATACCCTTATCCCGGCAATCGATTTTTGTAAAGCATGGCCTGACAAATGCCCAAATTGACAAAGTGCAGGTGCTGTAATAAATATAAGCGCCCGTAACCAAAAGATTAAACCCGAATACGGAAGGCCTATGCACCGCGAACTGAACATTGATCTTGGAGACCTCATCGGCAATCTGCCGGGGATGGCATTCCGCTGCCTCAACGACAGGGATCTGACCATCATCTATGCCTCCCGGGGATCGGAATCCCTTCTGGGCTATCAGCCCCGGGACCTGGTGGTCAAACAGGCCTTTAGAAAAATCGTCCACCGGGATGATCTGGCCCGGAACTTTGAGGTGCTGAACACATTATCGGTCAGCGATCCCCGGTACCGGCTGATCTACCGGATCAGGACCTCACAGGGTAGCGATAAATGGGTTAGGGAAGAAGGCATCGGTATCTTCTCAGACGATGGGGAAATGCAGTTCATCGACGGCCTGCTGACGGATATCACGGATCATAAAATCGCCGAGATGGCGCTGCAGCAGGAAAACACCCGGTTGAAATCCTCCATGGGGCAGCGGTTCCGCCTGGAACAGCTCATCGGAAAAAGCGATGCCATGCAGGGCGTGTACGATCTCATCCTGACCCTTGCGGAAAAAGAGTCGTCCGTCATCATCACCGGGGAATCGGGCACGGGCAAGGAACTGGCGGCCCACGCCATCCATTCCCTGAGCGACCGGAGCAAGAAACGTTTCGTTCCGGTGAACTGCGGTGCCATTCCGGATAACCTGCTGGAGCGGGAATTTTTCGGCCACAAGGAAGGGGCCTTTTCCGGGGCCACCTCGGATAAGCCGGGCTACCTGGAACTGGCACAGGGCGGCACGCTCTTTTTAGACGAGGTGGGGGAAATCTCCCTGAACTTCCAGACCAAGCTGCTCCGGGGGCTGGACGGCATCGGCTATACCCCCATAGGCGGCAAGGATCTGAGGCGCTCGGACTTCCGCCTGATCTGCGCCACGAACCGGGATCTGGCGGCTTTAGTCCGCCAGGGCAAGATGCGGGAGGATTTCTACTACCGCATCAATGTGGTGCCCCTGACCATGCCGCCGCTGCGGGAACGAAAGGGGGATATCCCCCTGCTCATCGACCACTTCCTCAAGGCCGGTACTCCCAAGGATGATCCGCCGGAGATGTCTGCGGCACTGCGCCTCAAGATGGAATCTTATTCCTGGCCAGGCAATGTCCGGGAGATGAAAAACGTCATTGACCGCTTCCTCACCCTGGGCCGCCTCCACCTCCAGGATGTCCTGCCCCAGGCCCGGCCCGCCCACCAGGAGGATGAACTCCCCCGGGATACCACGGATTTGAACCAGGCGCTTGATGCGTATGAAAGCCGGCTGATTACGGCGGCGCTTCAGCAATGCCGGTGGAAGAAGGGGGAGACGGCTTCTC
>JAKSBB010001177.1 GCA_022361315.1 Desulfobacterales bacterium | reverse complement strand
TGGCCCATATCCAGACACCGGCCCACCGGCCCCAGTTTGCCACGGTACGGTATAAAATTTTCTCCGCCCCGGTCTGTGTTGACCCCACCGGCGTTGTCACAATTTGCGATGTGGAAGAAAAGATGCTGGCGTCCCGTATCCGGGTGCTGGAGGTGGCTGAAAAACAGATATCCGAAAGCATTGAGGATGCCGAAGTCATCATCGTTGCCGGCCGCGGCGTCAAACAGGAAAAGGACATGGCCATAGTCCAGCGCCTGGCCGATCTTCTGGGTGGCCGCGTCGCCGCCACACGGCCCCTCATCGAAGCGGGCTGGGCGGATCCCAAAACCCAGATCGGCCTGTCCGGCAGAACCGTCAAACCCAAGCTCATCATCACCTGCGGCGTGTCCGGTTCGGTGCAATTTGCTGCCGGCATGAACAACTCGGACCTGATCATGGCCATTGACAACAATCCGTCCGCTTCCATATTTGACATCGCCCATATCGGCATCCAGGGAGATCTCTACGACATCCTGCCGGATCTGATCGAAAAACTCGAAGCCACAGAAAAAAATGTCTGCACCGCAGACCTTACGGCATAATTAAAGGAGGAACCCATGACTTACAAGACCATTACCCCGGAAGACATCAGCATGCTCAAATCCATCGTGCCGGAAGACCGGGTCCTTTATGACAATGCCATCAGCGAAGATTACAGCCATGACGAACTCTCCGGCGAAGAGCATTTTCCCGAAGTGCTCGTCAGGGCCAATTCCACCGAAGAAGTGTCACAGATTATGACATACGCATTTGAGAACAACATCCCGGTAACGCCGCGGGGTCAGGGAACGGGCCTCGTGGGAGGATCTGTGGCGCTCTTCGGAGGAATTATGATTGACCTGAACAACATGAACCAGATCCTGGAGCTGGACGAGGAGAACCTGACCCTCACGGTGCAGCCCGGTGTCATGCTCATGGAGATCTCCAAGTACGTGGAAGAACGCGACCTCTTCTATCCCCCGGATCCCGGTGAGAAAAGTGCCTCCATCGGCGGCAACATCAACACCAATGCCGGCGGCATGCGGGCCGTAAAATACGGGGTTACCCGGGACTATGTCCGCAGCCTGGAAGTGGTGCTGCCCAATGGAGAGGTTATGGAATTCGGCGGTAAGGTGGTGAAAAACTCCTCCGGTTATTCGGTAAAAGATCTCATCGTAGGCTCTGAAGGGACCTTAGGGATTGTGACCAAGGCCGTGCTCCGGCTGCTGCCCTTACCCAAACCCGCCATCAGCCTCCTGATCCCCTTCCCGGATCTTTTTGCCGCCATCGAAACCGTCCCCCGGATCATAAAATCCAAGGCCATTCCCACTGCCATTGAGTTCATGGAAAGGGATGTTATCCTGGCCTCCGAAGAATTCCTGGGGATGCAGTTCCCGGATTCTTCCGCAGACGCCTATCTGCTGCTCAACTTTGACGGCAACTCCAAGGAAGAGATTGAAAACATCTATGAAAATGTGGCCGGTATCTGCCTGGACGCCGGGGCCGAAGATGTCCTCAT
>JAKSBB010000405.1 GCA_022361315.1 Desulfobacterales bacterium | reverse complement strand
GGGATGTTACCGTGATTTTCGGTGACGGTGCCGCCGCCGCCTGTATTGAAGCGGATGACAGCGAAGATAATGTGGGACTTATCGCCTCCGTCCTTCATGCCGACGGCCACTATGCCGACGCCCTGAAAACCGAACTGCCGGCTTCCAACCTGTTCAGACGGATGCCGGAAGATCTTTCACTGGATGACCCCCGGTACTTTCCCGTGATGGATGGTCCCAATATTTTCAAGAAAGCCGTGCGCCTGTTACCCCAGGTGACCATGGAAGTATTGAATAAGGCCGGGATGGAAGTAACTGACATTGATCTTGTGGTACCCCACCAGGCCAATAAACGGATCAACCAAGCCTACGGTCAGTTCCTGAAGCTGCCTGAGGACAAGATTTTCCACAATATCCAAAAATACGGCAACACCACAGCCGCCTCCATCCCCCTGGCCTTTCACGAGGCCGTGGAGGAGGGACGGGTAGGTAAATCAGGAGATGTGGTCCTCTTTGTGGCCCTGGGCGCCGGCCTGACCTGGGGCGCCTCCATTTATAAGTTTCCCTAAGCCGTGATGAGTCTTCACCGGACCTTACATCCGTTTTTGGAATAATATGGTTGAAACGGGTATTGTCATCCTAGGGCAATGCCCGTTTTGTTTTGACACACAGTTGCCTATTCGTTATATAAGCCTGGTAGTGGTATGGCTTAATAATCCCCAATAAATTACAGGTGTGAGCCTCCTTTAGACATGACCGTGAGCCATGTATCGGCGCGGATTTCGTTTTTGTTATCTGCCGTATTATTCATCCTGAATGCCTTTGGCGGCATCTGTCTTGCCGATGTGAACATATTCGAAGACACCCGGGGGGAGATACCGCTTCAAACTCGGATAGAGATCCTTAAGGATGACACGGGTCTGCTGACGATTGCAGACGTGACCTCCCCGGATGTCAGTGGGAGATTCTCAGGAAATGCCGAAGGCCTGAATACCTTTGGTTATTCAACTGCTGTTATCTGGATTCGAATTTCTCTGGCCAAAGATCAAAAGAATCCGGAATCCTGGTATATTCAGCAAAAATACCCCCATCTGGACCAAATTGATTTTTTCGGGCCGGGAAAGCAAGGACCGCTGACACTGATATCTGCAGGAGATACCCTGCCGTTCAGCCACCGTCCGGTGGCCCACCGTTCATTTGTATTTCCGGTGTCACCCGCTGAAACCGGAACCACCTATTATCTGCGGCTGTCCAGCCAGGGGGCCATCACCTTTCCTCTGTTTCTCATCGACGAATCCAGTTTTCACAGAAAAGACAGAAACGGACAGCTGCTTGCCGGTCTTTACTTTGGTGCCCTGCTGATCATGGTGGCCTATAATCTCTTGTTTCTGGTTTTTGTGAGGGAACGTCTCTATCTTTTCTACGCCTGTTTCGTATTGATGGTCACCCTTCACCAGCTCATTTGGTTCGGGTTCGGTTTTGAATTCCTGTGGCCGCAGTGGCCGGAGTTGAATAATTCCCTGGATATCTTTGCCGGAAGCGGTCTTTTCTTCTTCCTGGGTCTGTTTGCCATGGATTTTCTCAGAACACATCGCCATATCCCCAAAGTGCATCTGGTACTTAAATTCTGGACGTTTCTGGTGGGGCTTTCAGCCGTGCTGGTATTCTTTCTGGACCGGCAGCTGATTCTGGGACCGTTCAATAACTTAAGTATTGTCCAGATGTTCATCCTTCTGGTGGCCGGGATTTTTTGTTTTTTCAAACGTGTTCGTCAGGGATATATTTTTCTTCTGGCCTGGACCATGGCCATCGTCGGCGGTCTTTCCCTGGCCCTGCATAAGGCAAATATGCTGCCTGAAGCTGTTGTTTGGGATTACAGCGTACAGATCGGCATCCTGGTCAATGTACTTTTGATTTCCCTGGGGCTGGCTGACCGGATTAACAATATCAAAAATTCTCTCACCAAGACCCGGGAAAAACTGGAGCAGAAAAACGAGGCCCTGAAACTCAGTTTCTCACAGCTGGAGATGAGTGAGAAACGGTTCCGGGATCTTGCCGAGTTATTGCCCCAGACCGTTTTTGAACTGGATCTGGACGGCCGGGTCATTTATGCCAATGAACAGGGGGTTCGGCTCACCGGGTATTCCAAGGCGGATTTCAGCCGCGGAATGAATGTGCTCACCATGGTGGATAAGAACGACCATGACCGGATTCGCCGTGACATGGAGAAGGTCTGTGCCGCCAATCAAACGATTCAAGGTGAATACGGAATGGTCCGGAAAGACGGGGCGGTACTGCCGGTGTTCTTCTATGCCAGCCCCATCTGGTCGGAACAGGGGGCTGTGGGAGTCCGGGGGGTGGTTCTGGATCTGTCCGAGAGAAAGAAAACCGAGGAACTGATGATCCAGACGGAAAAGATGATGTCCGTGGGCGGGCTTGCCGCCGGTATGGCCCATGAGATAAACAACCCGCTGGCCGGCATGATCCAGAGTGCCCAGGTACTTCAGAACCGGCTGACCAAGGATCTGCCGGCCAATGAAAAGGCGGCTGACCAGCTTGGGATCGCCATGTCGAGTATCCGGGAGTACATGGAAAAAAGAGGGGTGGGCAGGCTGATTGAAAACATAAACCAATCCGGTATCAGGGCCTCAAAAATCATCCAGAACATGCTGACCTTTGCTAAAAAGGGAGATACCGTAAAGCGGCCCTGTCTGCTGAATAAAATTCTTGATGATACGGTTGATCTGGCCCGGAATGACTATAACCTGAAAAAGAAGTTCGATTTCAGAGAGATTCGGATCGACAAAGCGTATGCAACTGATCTGCCGCCGGTCTTCTGTGAAAAGAGCAAGATCCAGCAGGTGGTTTTTAATTTGTTGAAGAATGCGTCCGAGGCTATGGCTGAGTATGATCTTGGTGTGTCGCCCGTCATTGAACTCAGGCTTTTTAAAGCCTTTAACCATGCCGTCATTGAAGTGGCGGACAATGGTCCGGGTATGACCGATGATGTGAGAAAAAAGGTGTTTGAGCCGTTTTTTACCACCAAGGGACTTGAACGGGGGACCGGTCTCGGACTGTCGGTGTCCTATTTTATTATTGTGGACGACCACGGCGGTGAAATGAAGGTAGCGTCTGTACCGGGCCAGGGGACCACCTTTACCATAAAGCTGCCTTTGACAGATCAGGGAACAACTCCTGTGAACGGCCGTGTCCCGGCCTAATATCAAAAAAACTTGACAAGCCGCATGCCTACCCCTAAAACCAACCCCATGAATCAAACAATCTTAGAACGACTCATTGATAAAGGCGTATCCATACCGAATCCTGCCACCGTATTCATCTCAGATGACGTGGACCCGGATCGGATTTCCGGCAACGGTGTAACCCTCTATGGCGGGACAAAGCTGATCGGAGAACGCAGCCTGGTGGCCGATGGGGCAACCATCGGATATGAGGCCCCGGTCACCCTTGAAAACACATTGGTGGGGCCGGACTCAAAAATACACGGCGGGTATTTTCAGGGGGCCGTATTCGCCGGGAAAAATGTTTACGGTTCCGGTGGCCACGTCAGAAAGGGAACTATACTGGAGGAGGAGGCCAATGCCGCCCATACGGTGGGGCTGAAGCAGACCATCCTGTTTCCCTTTGTTACGCTTGGCAGCCTGATCAATTTCTGCGACTGTCTGATGGCGGGCGGCACCAGCCGCAAAGACCATTCCGAGGTGGGCTCCTCTTTCATTCACTTCAACTATACCCCGAACCAGGACAAGGCCACCCCTTCAATGATGGGCAATGTGCATCAGGGCGTTATGCTGAATCAGCGGCCGGTTTTTTTAGGCGGGCAGGGCGGACTTGTGGGGCCGGTTCGTATCGGTTTCGGCTGCATCTCCGCTGCAGGTTCCGTGGTTCGTACCAGTGAAGAACAGCAGGACAAAATGATTCTGGGGGGCGGATTTAAAAATATGTCTCTGCCCTGGCAGCCGGGGGTTTACAGTAACCCCGACAGAATTTTTACCCATAATGTGGCCTATATCGGCGGGCTTATGGCGCTGCGGGCATGGTATCACGGTATCAGGCCTCTGTTTATATCTGATTTCATTTCAGCGCAGTTGGTGAAAGGGTTGCAGGACAACCTGGACATCTGTATCGCAGAGCGAACCAAACGCCTTGCAGCATTTGGTGAAAAACTTGAACATTCCAGACAGCTCATCTCCGGCAATGCAAAGGGGCAGGGTGGTGCCGCCATGGATAAACATACATCTGTCCTGAAGATGCTGGATCGGGCTGCGCTATTATTTGAATCCATGGTGTCAAAGGAACATGAGCCGCCCCAGGCGGTTGTTGACGCAGTTGAATCTGGTATCCGGGAAAAGGGACGGGACTATGTGGCTGTAATCCAGGGCCTGCCATCGGAAGTGGCAGCCACCGGGAGCAACTGGCTTGAAGGTATCCAGAAGGAATTGACAGATCCGTTATCATTGAATCCATAATTTTTTACAGACCATAGAATTAAAACTAATCGGGAAAAGCGAATGGGAAAGCTATTTGGTACAGATGGAATACGGGGCAGGGCGAATACCTACCCCATGACCTGTGATATGGCGATGAAAACCGGCCGGGCCGTGGGCATGCTAACCCTTGAATCAGGACACAGCACCGTGGTGATCGGACGGGATACCCGTATTTCCGGCGCCATGCTGGAATCTGCGCTGGCCGCAGGTATTGCCTCTACGGGTGTTGACGTGCTGCTGGCCGGTGTTATTCCGACACCGGGTGTGGCCTATTTAAGCACGGTGATCGAAACGGCGGGTGCCGGCATTGTGATCTCGGCCTCACACAATCCTTACTATGACAACGGCATAAAAGTATTCAGGCATGGCGGGCTCAAATTGTCCGATGCCCAGGAGGAAAAGCTGGAGTCATTTATTCTGGATGATCCGGATGTTCCACAGAATGGCGTGGGTAGAATCTCCGAAATTACAGATAGTTGTCGGCGCTACGCTGAGTTTCTGCTTGGTAAGTTTCCTGACAGGAAACCCGATAAAAAGCTTAAGCTGGTAATAGATGTGGCCAATGGTGCGGCCAGTGGATGTGCCGGTCTGGTATTCAATCCGGATCTTTTCGATGTGCAATTCATCCACAATGACCCGGACGGTATCAATATTAATGATAATTGCGGTTCCCAGCACACCGAGGAAGTGGCTGCCCTTGTGGTTGAAAGCAATGCGGATGCCGGCCTGGCTTTTGACGGGGATGCGGACCGCCTTATTGCTGTGGATAATACCGGCCGGGAAATTACCGGTGACCGGATTCTTGCCATCTGTGCGAATTTTGCAAAGTCAGAAGCCCGCCTTGAAAACAATATAGTTGTAAGTACAATTATGAGCAATATCGGGCTGGTGAATTGTCTGAAATCATTGGATGTATCCCATGAGATCACCGATGTGGGGGACCGGAAAGTTCTGGAACGGATGCAGGAAACCGGGGCCAGCATCGGTGGTGAAGACTCCGGGCATATGATCTTTCTCAAAGAACATACCACGGGTGACGGCATGCTGACGGCACTCAAGCTGCTGGAAGTCATGGTTGCCACAGGCAAGCCCTTATCCGAACTCGCCGATATTATGACGGTCTATCCCCAGGTTCTTATTAACGTTGAGGTGGATGCTTCCCGTCCGGACTTTACAAAAATACCCGGGATTGCCAATGCGATTCGTGACGTCGAAGATAGCCTGGGTGACCAGGGCAGGGTGCTTGTGCGTTACTCCGGTACGCAGCCGTTGCTCCGGGTGATGGTGGAGGGGCCTGAGGAAGGGCTTACCCGTCAGAGTTGCGAGAAGATCTGCCAGGCGATTCGGGACAATATTTAGAAACTTACAAGTTTTTGAATCGGAAAATAAAAAGGGCTGGTTCCGAATTCAGATCGGAACCAGCCCTTTTATATTCAGGTGATGTGTAGCTGATTAATCTCTGGCAACACCCAGCAGATGAAGCAGGTGAACAAAGAGCCCCATGAAGTCAAGGTAAAGACTCAGGGCGCCCATGATGGCACCTTTTCTGATCATTGCGCCGGTGGCATTGTCGGGCATGGTCAGTGCCATGGAGCGCAGTTTCTGGGTATCATAGGCGGTCAGCCCGGTAAAGATAACCACAGCGATCATGGAGATGATGGTCTGCATGGCTGAGCTGCTGATAAAGATGTTAATGATCATGGCAATGAAAATACCCATCAGGCCCATCATCAGGAATTGTCCCATGCCGGTCAGATCCTTTTTGGTTACCATGCCGTAAATGCTGGCGCAGCCGAATGTGGCGGCACAGATAAAAAAGGTTGAGGCAATGGAAGCCTTGGTGTAGGCCAGGAAAATCGGGGCCAGGCAGACACCGTAAAGCACGGTGAGTGCCACAAAAAGGCCGGTGGCCGTGCTTGCCTGCATTTTATGAACTCTGGCGCCGAGAAAGCCGCAGAGAATAATCAGGCCGATGAACATGGCAATGGGCATAATGGGATTGCCGAACATGATCTGGAGCAGTGCCGGACTTTCGGAGACAAAGAAAGATGTCAGGCCGGTGGCCACCAGACCTACGGTCATCCAGTTATAGGTGCTTCTGATAAAGGCGTTGACTCGGGTGACAGCGCCGGTTTGTTGAAAGGACATGTTTGCATTCATTTGGTGAATTCCTCCGGTTTTATCGTTGGGGTCATAGTTTATATTGCCCGTAATATAACACGGGCAGGGTAGAATTCAAGATTACAATTTGGTTATGCCTGATTTGACGGGGCGGCGGGGCCCTCAAATGATAAAATTTTACATATAATAATTAAAAAGTTTACATAATATATATTATCAGACATTGAATATTGGCGTAAAAAATGACTTGTTGCGGCAGCGGCTCCACCACACTTATCTGGTAATTTGCATCGGATTTGTTTAAAATGCCCCTGTGGCTGCAAATCAAAGACGCTGACAACCCAAAGGAGAAATTTATGTGCCGTCGATACACCGCCGTTGTCATTTCATTTTTTATTCTGATTGCTCTTGTTTCGGGATGCGGTCAGGATCTGCCCTTTGAGTACAAGTATCTGTCCGCCACCAAAGTCCGGATCGATTATCAGGGAAATTCTTACCATCTGGACCGGTTTGGTCCGAAACAGAACACGCCGTTCAGCTATGCCTTTGAATCCGACGGAGATCTGGATATTACCATTGCGGGCAAAACCTATGACATTGACAGTCCCTATGATATCGACAAGCCCAAATCATCCAAGACAAAAAAGGCAAAAAAGAAAAAGAGTTCCTCAAAAAAGAGAAAGAAATAATAGTTCTGCTATTTAGGTTCCAAACCTTCAAACCGCCTATATATTCCGGCATTGACTTTCCGGTGACATTCATTTTATAAGTATAAACTTTGCTATTTAGTTCTGGAAAGACGATGATGCCGGCACAAAACAACCATGGGCGCACATATACCGTTGGCAGCCTTACCAGGGAAATCAAAACCCTGCTGGAGGACCGTTATCCTTTTCTCTGGATTACCGGAGAAGTCTCAAACTACGTAACCCCGGCTTCCGGCCATTCTTATTTTTCTCTCAAAGATGCCAATGCCGTAATTTCTTGCGTCATGTTCAAGAATCAGAAGCGTCGTCTGTCCTTCCGGCCTGAGAACGGAATGAAAATCACCGGGATGGCACGGATATCCCTGTACGAACCCAGGGGGTCCTATCAGCTTATTTTCGAGCACATGGAACCCGAAGGAGCCGGATCACTCCAGCAGGCCTTTGAGGCTCTGAAGAAGAAGCTGTCAGATCAGGGCTGGTTTGATTCTGCGCACAAAAAGCCCCTGCCCTTCCTGCCGGAAAAAATATCTGTAATTACTTCAGGTACCGGCGCCGCAGTCCGGGATATTATTCATGTGGCCACCCGGAGATTTCCCGGATGCCGCCTTGAAATTGTTCCAGTGAAAGTCCAGGGAGAGTCCGCCGAAGGTGAGATCGGTGCCGCCATTCAGATGGTGAATGAGATAAATACATCAGATGTCATCATTCTGGCCCGTGGTGGCGGTTCCATTGAAGACCTTTGGGCATTCAATACCGAAACTGTTGCACGTGCAATTCACGAATCTAAGATCCCTGTGGTTACCGGGGTTGGCCACGAAATTGATTTTACCATTGCTGATTTTGTTTCAGACCTTCGGGCCCCTACCCCGTCGGCCGCAGCTGAAATGGTGCTTCCGGATCAGCGGGCACTTTTGCACCAGGTTAACCGGTTGAACGCTGCTTTGGACACAGCCATGGAGAAGCGGATTCGACTGCTGAAAGACCGTCTCAGGGAATTGGGGGGGCGACTGAAAAGTCCGGCCCGGGTAGTGGATGATTTCAGATTTAGAATCGAAGATGCTGAAAACCGGCTGCAGGCTGCTATGGATCGTAAACTTTCACGGGACCGGGAACGCCTATTCTGGCTTAAACGAACTCTGGAAAATGCCCTGCCCCTTTCCCGGATTCAGGAAAAGGTCAAACTGGTGACAGATCTCAAAGGCACCTTGGATATGGCCATGGCCAGGTACACAGACGCCGGCGCTGGCCGGCTCAAAGAACTCACCGGCCGCCTTGAAGCGCTCAATCCGGCAGCTATTCTGGACAGGGGGTACAGCATCACACGGGAGTTTGGCACAGACCGGGTGATAACGGACGCCGACACAGTGACACCGGAGGACCGGGTTGAAATCATACTGGCAAAAGGAAGACTGGTCTCCCGGGTTGAATCTTGTGAATAAACCGGGTTGAATCCACGGAATAAATATTTTTTATAAATAAGCTAAAGACGAAACCGTTATGGCAAAAAAAACATTTGAATCCGCACTGGCACAACTGGAAGACATCGTCCGGGAAATGGAATCCGGGGAACTGACCCTGGAGCAGGCGGTTAAGAAATACGAAACCGGCATGGCCCAGACCAAATTCTGCCTGGATGTTCTGGATAAGACAGAGAAAAAGATCACTCAGTTGACCCGGACAGGTGCCGGAGAACCCAAAGAGACGCTTTTTGAAACGGAACAGCCGCCCAAATAGACCTTAAGGAAAATAAACAAAGACGAATGAACCAATTCAATCTTGCTGATTATCTGAAAGACAATCGTATCCTGGTGGAGTCTGCGCTGGAGCGAATACTGGGCAGTTTTATCCCCGATGCGGAGCTGACCCGGGCCATGGCACATTCCCTCATGGCCGGCGGCAAACGTGTCCGGCCGGTCCTGGCAATCGCTGCTGCAGAAGCATGTGGTGGTGAACCCAAGGCCGCCCTGCCCGCCTGCTGTGCCATTGAAATGATCCACACCTACTCCCTGATCCACGACGACCTGCCGGCCATGGATGATGATGATCTGCGCCGGGGGCTGCCCACCTGCCACAAAAAATTCTCCGAAGCGACGGCAATTCTCGCGGGAGACGGGCTGCTGACCCAGGCCTTCCATGTCCTGGCAGCCGCCGACCGGATGTTTGACCACTATCCGGATGCCGGTACCCGTCTGACCCTGGTGGAGAAGATTTCAGAGGCTGCCGGCGTCCGCGGCATGGTTGAGGGGCAGATGCTGGATATGCAGGCCGAGGCCATGCCTGCCGCCGAATTGGGGAATAAAGACCAGCGGCTGGCCCATCTAAAGAAAATACACCGGCATAAGACCGGTGCAATGATCCGGGTCAGCGTGGAAGCCGGCGCACTTGGGGCCAACGCCTCCCCCCCTGCCCTGTCCGCCCTGATCACCTATGCCGAAGCCATCGGCCTGGCTTTTCAGGTGATGGATGACATATTGAACGTTGAGGGGGATCCGGAGATCATGGGAAAGGCGGCAGGCTCTGACGCCCTGCACGATAAAATGACATTCCCCGCCATCATCGGGTTGGATGAATCCAAAGCCTTTGGCCGGGAATTGATAAAAGAAGCGGTGGATGCTTTGGATGGAGAGTTTGATGCAAAAGCAGATCCCCTGAGGGCCATTGCCCATTACATTATCAACCGGAAGCGGTGATGTCTGCCGCCTGCGGGATTTAAAGGATGAGAACCGGTGTCATACCGGCACCGGCCATATAAATAAAGGTGACAATTGAATTTTCTTAACGCAATTAATACACCGGAAGACTTGAAAAAGCTCTCCCGCCAGGATCTGGAGATACTGGCCCAGGAAATCCGCCACAGAATTATTGAGGTGGTCTCAAAAAACGGCGGTCACCTGGCATCCAGTCTTGGGGCGGTGGAACTGACCCTTGCGCTTCACTATGTTTTTGATTTACCTGAAGATACCCTGGTCTGGGACGTGGGCCACCAGGCCTATGCCCATAAACTGTTGACCGGACGTAACAGCGATTTCGATTCCCTTCGCCAGTACAAGGGAATTTCCGGATTCACCAAGAT
>JAKSBB010000654.1 GCA_022361315.1 Desulfobacterales bacterium | reverse complement strand
TTTCCCCCATATCGTTCAGGAAGTTCAGGATTTAATTGCCAGCAAAGATCCGTCCATCGACGAGTTGGGTCAGATTGTTGAAAAAGATATCGTGATTTCCTCCAAACTGATCTCCATAGCCAATTCCCCGCTTTACAAGGGTATGGATACGGTGGATAATCTCAGCGCCGCCCTGTTGCGCCTGGGGATGAAAACCACCCAGAGCGTCATCTCTGCCGTGGCGGCCCGGCACTTGTTTTCATCCAGCAATAAACCCTTGAAACAGGAGTTGGAGCGGTTGTGGATTCACTCCTTTGCCACTGCCAGCCTGGCCAAGCAGATCGGTGATGCTGCCGGCAGTAAAAAAACCGAAAATATTTTTTTAATGGGGATCGTCCACGATATCGGTAAAATGCTTCTTATGAAGGCCTTTGTGGACATCTGTCCGGAGGAATCCATCTCCGACAAGCAACTCCAGATGGCCATCCATGAAATCCATACAACCTTTGGGGCCGTTCTGCTTAAGAAGTTGCGGTTTTCCCAGAACTTTATCCAGGCCGTGGAGTTTCATCACTGGAATACCTTTGAAGCGGATACAGACCAGGAACTTCCGATTCTGAGTGTGGCGGACCACCTGGCGTACGAGCTTGGATACGGCTTTTTGCGTACGGCGGAACACCGGATTTCAGGGGGGAGTGAACTTCCCCAGAACCAGGACGGAAGCGCCGGGGAAGAGAAGGAGGAATCTGAAATTGAAACGTTGCGGACAGCGTCTCTGGAGCGGATCGGTCAGCTCGACGCTTTAAAACATCTGGGACTTACCCCTGAATCCGTTATGGCCATCGGTGAACAGATCCGTCCGGTGATCAAAGACACGGCAAAGACCTTTTAATCCCTTCATCTTTCCAGATCGGCTATACCTTCATGAAAAACTGATATTCCCTTGATTCGTTGCTTCACGAATGTTAACCAGAGCCTGATAACCTGAAATTCCGGAGAGTATCAATGACGCCTGATTTGATTCTTTACAACGCATCCGTCCGTACCATGGACAAGTTTTCACCCGAAGCCGAAGCCATTGCTATCGCCGACAACCGTATCCTGGCCCTAGGGAAAGACCCTGAGATATTATCACTTGCCACCGGCTCCACCCGGACCCTGGACATGGGGAACCGGCTGGTTCTCCCGGGATTCTGGGATACCCATTTCCACCTCTTTGAGTGGGCCAGAAACATTCACAGCCTTGTGCTTGCCAAGGCGGATTCCTTTTCGGCCATGGCGGAGATGATTTCAACCCGGGCAGCGGGCCTGTCGCCGGGGGAATGGATTCTGGGGCAGGGGTTCAACGAGTCGGAATGGCCGGAAAAGCGGATGCCCCTGAGAGATGATCTGGACCGGCTGGCACCGGATCACCCGGTACTTATCTGGCGGTGCGATTGTCATCTTGCCGTGGCTAACTCCGCAGCGCTGGCCCTGGCCGGGATTCATAACAACTTCCCCCGGCCCGAGGGGGGCGTGGTGGAACTGGACGATGCCGGGGAGCCCACCGGAATTCTTAAGGAACTGGCAATCAATATCGTTTCGGCCGCCGTACCTGCCCTGTCCCAGGAAACGCTTCTGGGGAATATGGCCGAGGCAGTTGCCCGGTGCCATCGCCTGGGGTTGACCGCAGTTCACGATATCCGCCTCATGGGTGGTGAAGATGGCGCCGATGCGTTGGCCAATTGGCACCGGTTACACCGGGCCGGCCGGCTGAAGCTCCGCTGCCAGGTGGCCCTTCCCGGTGAACGTACGGATCAGGCCATTGCCATGGGGCTGACTTCGGGATTTGGTGACGACATCCTGCGTATCGGCTGCCTCAAGTTCTTTGCCGACGGCGGCATGGGCGCACGGACCGCCTGGATGACAGAACCTTACCTGGACGGCGGTTCCGGTATGCCCCTTACCCCACTGGATGAAATTGAAGACAAGGTTCGGCGGGCGGATCAGGCCGGTCTGGCCTGTATGGTACACGCCATCGGTGACCGGGCCTGCCGGGAAATCATAGACATGTTTATCCGGCTTGAGCGGGACCATACCTCCCGTTGCCTGATACCCCACCGGATGGAGCATATCCAGATGATACGGTCTGAAGATGCGGCTCGTCTTTCCGGCCTGTCCAACCTGGCACTCTCCTGCCAGGCCAACAACCTGAGCCTGGATATATCCATGATCGACGATTGTGTCGGGGATCTGGGGCGATATACATACAATTTTAAACGTCTGATGGACACCGGTCTGCCCTTTGTCTTCAACTCCGATGCCCCGGTGGCTGATCCCAACCCCCTGGCCGGTATCTTTTCCGCAGTGGCCCGGCAACGCATGGACCGGACCCCGGAGGGCGGCTGGTACCCGGAACAAGCTGTCAGTGTTGAAGATGCGGTGCGGGCATATACCATCAGTCCGGCCGTGATGTCCGGAATGGGAGATATCTCCGGCTCTGTTATTCCGGGCAAACGGGCGGACCTGGTCGTACTGGACAGGAATATCTTTGACATTCCCGTGGCTGGGATTCCCGATGCCGGTGTGGACATGACGATATTTGACGGCGAGATCGTTTATCATGAGGGGTAGGGATAATATCCTTCCGGCACGGTTTTCTGTTCCGGCCAGGCAAATTCAGCGGACCGGTTAATCGGTTATGTTGTCTGCCGGCTATAATTGTGATACTTCAGCATACATCATCGTTCACGTAGAATTGCTATTTGAGAAGGGGCAACAGATGGTAACTCAAATGTCTTCAAAAATGTTCTTCTGGTTTTTTATGACCGTTGTTTTTTTGTTTTCAGAAAGCACCACCGCCCGGCCCCTTGTTGTCGCAGGCGTTCCCAAAGAACCCATGAGATTCGTGAATTCGGAAGGCGCGTTTGCAGGGATTGATCTGGACATAATGGATCACATATTAAACCGGCTCAATCTTGATTATGACATCCGGCTGGTTGAATCCTCTCCCCGTTTAGAAGCGTATTGGAAATCGGCCCAACCCGACGTGGATGTGATATTGACATATTCTTATAAAGATTCCCGGTCTGCATACCTTCGATATGCAACGGAGTCACATGTGAACATCAGCTGGCATTTTTTCGTCCTCAATAAAAATATGGGTAAAATCCGATATACTACATACGATGATTTAAAGGGGTTGAAAGTTGGTGCGACCACCGGTTATGCGTATACCAAGGATTTTTGGGATGCTGCCGGCCTGGGTGTTTTTGAGGTTGATAAAATACCTTTAAATCATCTTCAAATGAAAAAGCTTTTAAGGGAACGCTTTGATTGTGTGCCGATGAACACCATCTGTGCGTTGTACAATGCCCAAAAAGAGGGCTATTTAAATAAAATTGCGTATTTGCCAAAACCTTTGACGTCTAAACGATATTATAACACCTTCGTAAAAGCCTCTGATCACCCGGACCTTGAGCGTCTTACCTCTCACTATGACCAGTTGTTAAAAGAAATGAAGACGGATGGAACCTTAACAAAAATTCTTTCGAAGTACGGTATTTCTACGCTTAAATAATATCCTTACAATGTTGCGGCAAGCTGTTGCATAATAAGCAGAATCTGACCTTGGTTCAAATTGACTTTCGTACGTTCCGACATTATAATTCGTGAATACGGTTTTTCAGTTTCGCAGACATTTATACCCAAATATGATTTGGGAATGTCGTATTTATAATGATTCATCGTAAGGGAGACGTTACATGAAACGATTGTTTATCGCGTTCTTCGTTCTTTGCCTTTCGGCTACTGTTCATTCAAAAGAAGTGACTTTGGTGGCCGGATTGTCTTTACCCCCATACATCATTCAGGAATCAAATTCCGGAATGGAGTATGAAATCATCAAGGAAGGACTTGCTGCAAATGGTCATACCCTGGTGTTCAAGTATGTGCCCTTTGTAAGGCTGGCAGTCGATTATAAAAAACATGACGGTGCAATTACGGTAAATGAATCCTCCGGGGCTTCAGGGCATTATTCTGACGTGGTGATGGTCTATCAAAACTATGCCATTTCCCTTAAAGAAAAAAATATTCATATAGAGAAAATCGGAGATTTATCGGATAAAAAAATTGTAGCATTTCAGAATGCAACCAAATATCTTGGCCCCGCTTTTAAAGATGCGGTGACTGGCAATCCCGGGTATAAAGAGCAGGGAAAGCAGATACTGCAGGTGAAAATGCTGTATTCCGGCAGGACAGATACGATTGTGTCGGACATCAATATTTTCAAATATTATAGAAAGCAGGTATCGGGTGTAGATACAAGTGAACCTGTGTCATATCATGATATTTTCCCACCTACGGATTATAAGGTGCTGTTTAATGACAAAGACTTAAGAGATGAATTCAATAAGGGGCTTGCCGAACTTAAAAAATCCGGTCGTTATGATGCCATCATAGATAGTTATGTGAAATAGTCGCCCGAATACTTAGAACCTTTTGCCCCCTTTTAAGATCAAGCCATTTCCAATCGTGATTATTGGAAATGGCTTTTTTCATATGGAGATGAATCACGTCTCCACGACAGGGGCGACGAATTGGTTGTTTCGTTTCCAGGGGATCTCTTTTTGAAAATGAGGAGTCATTTCGCCTTCACGATTGAAGTAGACGGAAACAAGGGCGATATATACCGGAGACGGACCTGCGGACAGGTATTAACCCTTTGAAATTGCAATGTTCCGGATATCGTCCTTGACAGTAAACATCCTTTTGTGATTTTGATAGAGCGTATAGACCGCTCGCAACACACTATCCGAAAATTTAGTCGTAATTTAATGGATTAAGGGGGACGATATGAAAGCGAATGCCTTTTTAAACGCGTTTTTCTGTATGCTGCTGCTAAGTCTTTTTCATCTATCATTTGCCTACTCTCAACCCGGATTCTACACCGGTGAATGGAATGGAA
>JAKSBB010000935.1 GCA_022361315.1 Desulfobacterales bacterium | reverse complement strand
TATTACATGCCCATTGTATTTTGTCACAAAGTCAGGGTTTTTCATCTAATTTTTTGTAACAAAGTCAATGATAATATCAAGACCCTTTGAAAAAAGTAGAGAATAGACCCGTTTCACTCTCTCCGCCCATGAAAAACAGTTTTCCCTTGACACCACAGCCCAGGCATGTCTTCCTGTTTTCACTGAATATACCTGATATATAAAAGACGAACTGTTGAATTGTGAAAAACCGATAGGCAAAATTGATGAAAATTAAAGAAAACCTGGCGTTGATTGGAATGCCTGCCGTGGGGAAGAGTACGGTGGGGGTGCTGCTGGCAAAAAAGATGGGGTTTGCGTTTCAGGATACGGATATCCTGATCCAGACAAAGGAGCGGATGAGTCTGGCCCAGATCATTGAAGCTGAAGGGCTTGAGGGCTTTCTGGATGTTGAGGCAAAGCATCTTCACAGCCTGGCCTGCTCCCATCAGGTGATTGCCACCGGCGGCTCCGTGATATACAGGGAAGAGGCCATGAAGCACCTGTCCAGTATCGCCACCATCGTATACCTGGCCGTGGACCTTGAAGTGCTTATGACACGGCTGTCCGACCTGGTGGCCAGGGGCGTGGCCATTGACCCGGGACGGGGGGTGGACGATCTTTACAAAGAACGGACGCCCCTGTATGATAAATTCTGCGATATCAAGATCGACTGTGGTCAAATGAATGCAGCGGAAGTGGTAACGGCGGTTGCCGATGCCCTGGAAGCGGCGGATACGAAGGATTGAATCAGGAATTTAGCAGGCCCTGATTAGGTAAATAGGGACAGGCAGAAAGGACAGCGCAACATGGGTGAAATGCTGACGACCAAAGAGGTGGCAAAATTTCTCAACGTCAACGAAAAGATGGTGTACACCCTGATTGCGGACAAGGGGCTGCCGGCCTCGAAGGTGACCGGGAAATGGCTGTTCCCCATTGATCTGGTCCGGCAATGGGTGGAGACCGGAACCGAGAATTATCCTGAAATGGCCCAGTTGCCGCCCTATCACGGCCTGGTGCTGATCTCCGGGTCCAATGATCTGCTCCTGGAAAGACTGATCGCCACCTTTAACCTGAAGCATACCGAACATCTGGCCATGTTCGGCCTGAACGGCAGTATGGGAGGGTTGAAAGCCCTTCGCATGAATCTCTGCCATATCGCGGCCAGCCATCTGGTGTCGGACAACAAGGATTACAACTTCCCCTTTATTCGTGAGGAAATGGTGCAGGTACCGGCAGTGGTCAATCTCTGCCGGCGGGAGCAGGGCCTGATCGTGCCCAAGGGCAATCCCAAGAAGATCACCCAGGTCAAGGATATCGCAAAGAAGAAGCTGGTGATGGCGAACCGCAGACTTGGAACCGGTACCCGGCAGCTTCTGGACCGGGAACTGAAAAAAGCCGGTATCCGTGGGGAAACCATCCGGGGGTATGAAAACTGCGTGGCCCGCCATATGGATGTGGGGCTGGCCGTTCTTTCGGGCAAGGCCCATGTGGGGCCGGGTATCCGGGCGGTGGCCAATCAGCTCGGCCTGGACTTTGTTCCCCTGAACTGGGAGCGGTTTGACCTGCTGATCAACAAGGAGCGTTTCTTTGACCAGGGTATCCAGCTCTTTCTGGCCCTGCTCAAAGGCAAGGTCATCCAGAGAACGGCTGAGACACTGGGGGGATACGACCTGTCAATGACCGGAAAGATGGTCTATCCGGAGACGGATCAGTCTACGGAAGAAGACGAGTTGAAGTAAAGAAAAAACGATTTTCAGTCTTTATGATAATCAGGATACAATTCCCGTGAACAGTCCGGGCAAAGGCCGTGACTGAACCTCGCCTCGGTGTGGTCGGTGATATACTCGTCGATGCGGTTCCAATATCCGTCATCATCCCTTATTTTTTTACAATGACAGCAAATGGGCAGAATGCCCTGAAGGGTTTTGATCTCCGCCAGGGCCTGTGCCAGTTCCCGGTTTACCTTTTCTAAACTGTGGTTCTTTTCCGCCAGATCCTTGCGGGTATTGTGGAGGTCCAGGTGGGTGCGCACTCGGGTAAGCACCTCGGCCTGCTCAAAGGGCTTGGTGATATAGTCCACGCCGCCGCACTCAAAGGCCCTGACCTTGTTCTCCGTATCATCCAGTGCGCTTAAAAAAATCACAGGCACCGCTTTGACCGTTTCCATTTTCTTGAGGGCGGCGCACACCTCAAAGCCGTCCATCCCGTCCGGCATCATGATATCCAGTAGGATGAGGTCCGGCACCAGGGTTTCGGCTGCCTTGAGCGCCAGCTCCCCGTTGATGATGGGGCGGACCTTGTATCCACGGGTGGTCAGCAATTGCCGCAATATACTCAGGTTGTTGGGCTCGTCATCCACAATCAGAATGTTGGCCTGATCCGCATCACTCATCCGTATCCTCCTCTTTTTGGAAAAGGGACTGAAGCACCCCGAACTGGTAACCGGCTGCGCAGGCAGACAATTGGCGGCCAAGACCCGGATGCTTTGCCTTCACCTTCTCTACCACGGCCATGGTCATTTCATAGTCGAAATCGAATACTGCCTTTTTCAGGTCATCCCGGAGATCCTCCGGCAATTCGTCAACGGCTTCCGGTGTGAGCGGGCCGTCGTCCTTATCATCGGCCGTCTCCGGTCTTTTTTCACTGCACACCAGGACATCACCGAGGTGTTGGTTCATCTTATCCGTCACCCCGGCGGGCTTTACCGGTTTACTGATAAAATCATCACAGCCGGCGGCCAGGCAGGCAGACCTGTCCTCTTCAAAGGCCGAGGCGGAAATCCCGATGATCTTTATGTCGCTGAGGCCCTTGCTGCGAAGGTGGCGGGTGGCGGTGAGACCGTCCATACCCGGCATCTGAATATCCATCCAGATCAGATGGGGAGACCAGTCCGCCGTAATGGCCAGCGCTTCCGCACCGCCAGACGCCTCCTGCACGGTAAATCCGGCATTTTCCAAGATGGTTGCCAGCAATTTGCGGTTGTTGTCCGAATCATCCACCACCAGCACCCGGATCTCATCCAGCCCCGGTGCCAGGCGATGAATACGGCAGGTATCGCCAGACACCGGCTCTATTAATGATTCTTCCCCGGGGCTCTGCGCCACACCTGCCCGGATGGAGAATGAAAAGGAAGAGCCTTTTCCGGTATCGCTTTCCAGGCAGATCTCTCCACCCATCAAATGGACAAGCGTGCGACAGATGGACAGGCCGAGACCTGTGCCTTCACCACCCGGAAGATCCTCCCCCTGCTTGCCCGTACCCAATTGGAGGAAAGGTTCAAACACCTGATGCTGAAATTCCGGAGCAATCCCCTTACCCGTATCCGTGACGGTGAAATGCAAGACAATCTCATCGTCTTTTGACATCCCGCCTTCATTTGACACCCCCGGCGCTTGGGATACCCTTACCCGTACCCCGCCTTTATCCGTATTCTTCAGTCCGTTCACAATCAGATTAACCAGCACCTGGCGGAGCCGGGCCTTATCCGTTTTGATAGCCGCCGGAAGGCCGGGCGACAGGTCAAAACTCAGGGTAAGCCCCTTTTCATTGGCCATGGCCCTGAGCATATCGTCTATTCTGTCCAAAAATTTCTCCAGGTCAAACACGGACGCTTTAAGGACAATGCGTCCGGCTTCGATCTTTGACATGTCCAGAATATCGCTGATCAGGGCCAGCAGATGCTCACCGCTGCTGTTGATGATCTTCAGATTTTCCTTCTGGGTCCGGCTCAGTCCCTTGTCATCCCCCATGAGCTGGGAAAATCCCAGGATGGCGTTCAGGGGGGTACGCAGTTCGTGGCTCATGTTGGCCAGGAAGATACTTTTGGCGCGGTTGGCGGCTTCCGCGGCATCCCTTGCGATTTCCAGATCACTGGCCATCCGCCGCAACCGCCCGTTCCAATAGAGGATGAGCAGGAAGAAAAAGAGGGCGGCACCGCCGATTTTCCACATGCTTGAATAGTCCGGCTTGTATTCAAAGGTGACCGAAGACCATTTGGAATATATGGCATTCCGGTCTTCCACCGTCACCGCTTCCAGCGCCTTCTGCAGCAGGTCCCTCAGCACCGGGGTGGTACCGGGACTGGCCATGGCGATATCCACGGAGTAAGGCATTTCCCCGGAAACCTTCAGAGTGGTGAACCCTTCCCGTCCGATGACATGACCGGCCGTGGCCAGATTTCCCACGAAAGCAAAGGCCTGCTTGCCGGCAACCGCCCGGAGGCCGTCATGGGTATTGTCCACAAGGTGCAGGGGAAGATCGGGGTATTTGGAGGCCAGCTGGATGTGGGCGGATTCATCGGCGACCACGGCAACGGTTTTGTCGGACAGAAACTGAAGACTGCCCACGTAGGGCACGTCCTCCCGGGTGATGATCACCATGGGAAAACTCAGATACGGGGAGGTAAAGATCAGGGTATTATTATGGGGGACAGCCGGGGATATATTGGCGACAAAATCCACCCGGCCCGAATTAATCGCTGCAAAGATATCCCCATGATCCTTCAGGACCACAGGGGTTACATGAATGCCAAGCTGGGACTGGATCAGACCGAGATAATCCGGTGCTATACCCTCGATCCTGCCGCCCACCCCGCGAAATACCACCGGTGGCCGGGTGAGAAAAACACCGGCGTTAATCTTCGGATGGGACTGAAGAAATGCCCGCTCCGTTTCACTGAGAATCAGGGTTTGCGTCTTGTTTTCCAGCTCCAGCCATTTCAGCTGGAGCTCCTGCTTTTCCCTGTGGGTAACGGCATCCATCCCCTTTTGGATGATCTGCTGAAGCAGCGGCCAGTCCCGGCGCACGGCCATATGGAGCAGGGGGATATCAATCCGGCCCCCCAGGTCTGTTTCACCGGAGATCTTCAGGTTGGGCACCAGGTGGCTTTTAATCACATAATTGGTTTCGGCCATGGACCCCAGGTAGGCATCTGCCCGGCCGTATGACACCATGCGAAGACCGGCTGCGGCATTTTCCACCTCAGTGACCCGGATTCCCGGATAGTACTGCTTTACCAATTGAGTGCTGGCAAACCCCTTGATGCCGGTCAGGACTTTTCCCTCAAGGGCCTCTATTCCGGTAAGAATCTTCCGGTCCTGGTGGATGACAAGAATAAAGGGGGTGTCGATGTAAGGGGTGGTGAAATGAAAGTAGTTTTCCCGCTCCGGGGTTTTCCAGATGGCCGGGAAGACATCCACCTTCCGGGCTCTGCCCAGGGAGAGGAGTTCATCCCAGGTATATCCGTTGACCCAGGTGAGCGTCAGCCCCGTCTTTTCCGCAATCCGTTTCAGCAGGTCAATGGCATAGCCGCTGGGTTCTCCGTTTTCAACAAAATCAAAGGGGGTCCAGTCCATCTCGTTGGCCACCCGGATGACGGGGTGACTCTGCAGAAACCGCTCTTCCACAGGCGATAGTTTTACCACCGACTCGTCTGCGGCTGCTGAAGTGCACCACAGCACAATGACACAAAAAATAATTGGAAGATATCTTTTCATATATGTGTAAAGGCGTTGATAGTTGGACTGCCCCTAATGTGTCAGGGTATGCCAGAGGCCGGTACAAAGTCAACATATGTGAAAAAAACAGACCGGATAATCGGACTGGAGAAATGAGGCACCCCTCCTGTCACCGGCATCTTGACATCTTCGATTGCGGATACTAAAAGACCATAGCACAGAATACCTGATTAGAATAAAAACCACGGCTTTGGGACAATTATTGTTCCGGGGCTTTTTTATGTCCGGCCCCAAAAAATGCAGAAAAAATGAAAGAGGGGGACGGACAGGGGAGATACCTGAATGCTGAACAAACTGGCAACAACCGGCACCTGTTCCCTTTACCGCATGGAAACGGAGACCCCACTGGACTGTATCATTGCGTCCACCCCGGAAACCCGGGCCATCGCAAATGATCCGGCGGTGATGGGAACGGACTATACCCGCAGGCTTCAAACGGCCTGCACCAGTGTATTGAAAACCCTCCGTGATGAGACCATTTTCACCGGCCTGGAAGAACGGGAAACCATAGTTTTCAACATCCTCCGGGGCGGTCTGAACTTCGGCCTCAGGGAGGCATTGACCGATGCATACGGCTGGAACACCCACGGCAGTTCCTTCATTTCGGCCCAGCGCACCCGGGATGATGCCTCTCCGGAAGAATGGCATATTGTGGAAGGGGACTACGCAAAAGTATATATGCCGGATACGGCAAGTATCGTCATCGGAGATGTGGTGGCCACAGGGACCAGCCTTGAATATGCCGTCAACGCCCTCATCGGCGAGTCAGAACGCCAGGGCAGCAACCTGAGGTCCATCATTTTCTTCACCATCGGCGGCCCCAGGGCCAAAGAAATCCTCACGGCGGCAGATGCCCGTTGCCGGGAAAAATTTCCCGGGTTTGAGCGGACCGTTCTGGTGTATCTGGAAGGCTGCTTTTCCGTACCTGTCCCCGACACCCCGGTGCGCATAAAGATTACCGGCACGGATCTGCTGCGCAGGGATGCGGTGATGGCACCGGAATTCGTTGAATCCCAGTATGAAAACCCCTCTTTTCCCCTCCAGCGGTGCACCATCTACGACGCCGGCTCCCGGGCCTTCTGGACACCGGAATACCTGGAAGACCTGCTGGATTACTGGACCCGGGTCCGTCAGCTTGCAGACACCGGAGTCACCTTTGAAAACCTGCTGGCCGAACGCTTTCCGGACCTTGACCCCGAACGCTTCAGCAGTGCTGATCTGAAAACCATTTGCGCGGACCAGCTTTCCTGGGT
This sequence comes from Desulfobacterales bacterium, assembly GCA_022361315.1. The sequence continues at coordinate 688 of JAKSBB010000935.1, read as the reverse complement.
GGACCGGCAGTTGAATCCATAGGAGACCATCGTATGAAAAAAGAAGACATTGATTTTGCACAGGGTCCGGTGGACCGGTCCCACAGAAACGGATTCATCCCCATGATGGTGGTGATGCTGGGATTCACCTTTTTTTCCGCCTCCATGTGGGCCGGGGGGAAACTCGGTGTCGGCCTGACAGCCACCGAACTTTTCACCGCCGTGATGGCCGGTAACCTCATCCTGGGGTGTTATACCGCATTCCTGGCCGCCATTGCCGCCAGAACCGGTCTCTCCACCCATTTGCTGGCCAGATACGCCTTTGGGGAACGGGGCTCTTATCTGCCCTCCTTCCTGCTGGGCATCACCCAGGTGGGCTGGTTCGGGGTGGGGGTGGCCATGTTCGCCCTGCCGGTGCATAAGGTGACGGGCTGGAACATGACCATGCTCATCGGCGTGTCCGGCATGGTGATGACAGCCACAGCCTGGTTCGGCATCCGTGCACTGACCATCCTGAGTCTCTTTGCCGTCCCTGCCATTGCCTCCCTGGGCTTTGTCTCCGTGGGTACAGCCCTGACGGAATTCGGCGGCCTGGACGCCTGGCTGGCCAAGATACCGGAAAACCCCATGCCCATGTTCACCGCCGTGGGCATCTGCGTGGGGTCTTTTATCTCCGGCGGTACCCTGACCCCGGATTTCACCCGGTTTT
>JAKSBB010000662.1 GCA_022361315.1 Desulfobacterales bacterium | reverse complement strand
GTGGTAACTTATTATTTATGCTATCCATAAACGGCGGCAGGAAAATAGCAACTATTATGAACAAAAACGTTAGTCCAGTGATTGCATAAGCATAAATATACGGGAACCTCCTGACGAACTTATCCTCATTTTGATCCCGCTGCGTACCGGCCTGCCGGGCGTCGGCCCGGTCCGCTGCCAAAACTTTTTCATGTTCAAGTTCAATTTCCGCGATTTTGCTGCGGGCGGTCATGAGAAGTTCCTGTTCCTGGAGTTCAAACTCCTTGAGTTTTATCCATTCCTCCTGGGTCAGTTTGTCTTCGGCCACATTCTCCAGTTTAATCCCGGTTTTTTCTTCGATTTTTTGGGATACTTTCTCCAATTGTTGATTCACCACGCCTTTGGCGAGATCAGCGCCTTTTTCCGCAGCGGATGAGAACAGTCCGCCAAGGAGATCTAATCCTTTTTGGGCAAGTTTGGGCGCAATGGCTGAAATTAAAAAGGGCAACATGTTTCCTCCTTGAGATTGGCTCTGTTTTCATGGGATAAAAAGAGCATTAGTCGACAGACCGGATGAATCGATACGGATTAAAAATGAATACCCCACCGGCCGTTTCCCGAATCAGAATCTGGATAGGCATCTCTTATTAAATTATGTATCAAAAAGCAATCCTTAATACACAGAATAAAAAGGGGGCTGCCACACCACAGGCTCCCGTTTCAGGCCGGGTAATTGCCAAATTCATTCCCATGAATCCCTAAGGCTGGTATGATGTATTCCAGAATCACAGTCATAGATGAGGGAAAGATGGCGTTTTATAGTTCTTTAGGCAATTTATTGAATCGTTTATTCCCATCGGATGCTGCTGTCCGGGAACGGTACAGGGCATTTATGGCACTTCTGGAACACGACCGGGCCGCCCACGTGGCCATGGCTGAACTGGAGGAGATTTTCTACAACCAGACACCTGTGGAATTCAAAACCCTTCAGCAGAAATTCAACAGTCTCTCCCGGGATGTGCATCAAATCATTCTCGCCCTTGATTCTGTTTCCCTGAAAACCCAGACGGACCTGCACAGGTTTTATCAGATGATTGACGGGTTCGGCCGTCATCTTTTCTATGAAACTGCACCGGAGCTAGCCCCCCCTTTTGTGCTGCCCCTGACAAACGAGTAAGCCCGGGACCGGGATCTGACCGGCGGCAAAGCCGC
>JAKSBB010000134.1 GCA_022361315.1 Desulfobacterales bacterium | reverse complement strand
CTTTCATTTCCACGACTGCATGATCACCAACGTGGTGGATATCATGCCCCACCCCGGGACGTCCCCGGAAACCCTGGCGACCGTCCGGGAATTCTGCAGGGCCATTGACCAGTTCCCCATCGAACTTAAAAAGGAGCAGCACGGTTATGTCTTCAACACCATGCTCACCGAATTCATGGGGGCTGCCCTGAGCCTGGCTTCCAAAGGGGTGGCGGAGGTGCCGGACATCGACCGGGCCTGGATGGGGATCATGCGTACCTTTGCCGGCCCCTTCGGCATCATGGATTCCATTGGTTTGGAAACCGTGTATAAGGTGACGGATTATTGGGCGGAGAAGAAGGATGATGACAAGTCCCGGCGGAATGTCGCCTTTGTAAAGGCATATGTGGACCGGGGCGAGCTGGGTATGAAAACCGGAAAAGGTTTTTATTCTTACCCTGAGCCTGAATTTACACAACCGGATTTCATGCAGGGAATCAAATAAAGGAAACACACCATGGCCCAGAAATTCATGAGCATGCAGAACCTCAAGTTCACCCTGGCAACCCGGGACAGCCGTTTTCGGGAGGGGGACATCCTGAACGGCCATACCCCCAAAACCATGGATATGGTTTTCAAGGCGGCGCAGGAAATCGCAAAGAATATCATGCACCCCATGTTTGAGGAGATGGACCGGAATCCGCCGGAGCTAGACAAGGGGACGGTGCGGGTCCATCCCGGTGTCCGGCCCATGCTGGAAACCTTGGGCGCTGACGGCTGGATTTCCGCCCCCTTCCCGGAGGATTGGGACGGGGAAGACATGCCGGACTCCCTGCTCCACTGCATCAACTTCATATTTGCCACGGCCAATTACTCGGCAGCCGTCTATGCGGGGCTGACCATAGGGGCGGCCAAGCTCCTGCTCAGCTTCGGTTCCGAATCTCTTCAGAAGCGTTTCCTGCCGAATATGCTCGCAGGTTCCTGGCAGGGCACCATGGCACTGACCGAACCTGACGCCGGGACCTCTCTGGGAGATCTGGTTACCGCTGCCGCACCGGTGGCGGGCAAAGAGGGGGTATACAAGATCACCGGGGAAAAGATTTTTATTTCCGCCGGGGATCATGATGCCGTGGACAATGTCGTACACCTCATGCTTGCCCGTATTGAAGGGGCCAAGCCCGGGGTGAAAGGTATTAGCCTGTTTGCCGTACCCAAGCTGCGGGAGGACGGTAACGGAGGCCTTGAGTCCAACGACGTCACCGTCACCCAGGTTTTCCACAAACTGGGATACCGGGGGGCGCCCATTACGGGGCTGCGTCTCGGGGAAAAGGGGGACTGCCTGGGCTGGCTGGTGGGAGAACCCCACCGGGGCCTGTCCTATATGTTCCAGATGATGAACGGTGCCCGCCTGGAAGTGGGAATGGGAGCCACGGCCATTGCCACGGCAGCTTACCACGCCGCGCTGGACTACTGCCGGGGACGGCAGCAGGGCCGGCCGGTCACGGCGCCCAAAGGGTCTGAACCGGTTCCCATCATTCAGCATGCAGATGTCCGGCGGATGCTTCTGCTTCAGCGGGCCGTGACCGAAGGCTCCCTGTCACTCATTCTCCATTGCGGTATGTACGAGGATATCCTGGCAGAAAATCCCGAAGCGAAGGACTGCCACCTGCTGCTGGAGCTGCTGACCCCCGTGGCCAAAACCTATCCTTCGGAAATGGGTATCCAGTCCACCTCTGCCGCCATACAGTGTTTCGGCGGCTACGGTTACTGCGATGACTTCCCTGTGGAGCAGCTTTTCAGGGATATGCGCATCCATCCCATCCACGAAGGCACCACCGGCATCCAGGCCATGGATCTTCTGGGAAGAAAGCTGGTGATGGAAAACGGCAAGGCCCTTCAACTTTT
>JAKSBB010000820.1 GCA_022361315.1 Desulfobacterales bacterium | reverse complement strand
GGCCCCGGAATCGATAAAAACCGGGTCAGGGGATGCCTTGTTTATAGTTTTTCGGTGAGCTTGGGCACCACGTCAAAGATATCTCCCACAATACCGTAATCACACTTGGCAAAGATGGGGGCGTCCTTATCCTCGTTGATGGCCACAATCACTTTGGATGTTTTCATGCCGGCAAAATGCTGAACCGCACCGGAAACGCCACAGGCAATGTAGAGTTTCGGGGAAACGGTTTTACCGGTCTGGCCCACCTGCATGGAATGGGGGGCATAGCCAGCATCAACCGCAGCTCTTGAGGCGCCGACAGCGGCACCCAGTTTAGCGGCACAGGCTTCCAGCATGGAATAATTCTCGGCACTGCCGATGGCACGGCCGCCGGTGATGATAACCGGGGCTTCGGTGAGATCCATCTTATCGGAGTCGCCCTTCTTGACTTCTTTGACCACAACCAGGCCGGGATCGGCCACGTCGGCTGCGAACTCAACAATCTCGCCGCCGGCAGGGGCTGCGACGGCTTCAATGGCGTTGGGGCGAACCGTTGCTAGGAAAACGTCGGCATTCACCTTCAGGCTGGCGAAGGTTTTGCCGGAAAAGTGAGATTTCTTGGCGGTCTTTGCAGCCACGTCCACTTCCACACAGTCAGACACCATGGGGACATCCATGATGGCGGCAAGCCGTGCGAACAGGTCTTTGCCCATGGCAGATGCGGTACCCAGAAGTGCTTCCAGACCGTATTCCTTAGCGGCGGCAGCCAGACATTCGGCAGCCAGATCCGGGGATGCTGTGGCATCACCTGAAGCGGCCTTTACGGCAACGATGCTGGCAGCACCGTATTCGGCCAGTTTATCTTTTACTGCGGCGGGGTTGGCGTCCAGAACCAGGGCAACGATGTCCTGGCCGGCGGCAGCCGTCATGACACCCAGGGAGGTCTCCTTGACCGCATCATTTTCAGTTTCTATTAAAATGCCAGTCTTGGCCATGATAGTTCACTCCTTTGCTTATAAAACCTTTTCTTCCTCTTTGAGGATTTTGACCAATTCGGTGACCTGTGCATCAATGTCACCCTCGAGCATCTTGGCACCGGTACGTTCGGGAACCAGTTCCAGCTTTTCGATGACCAGTGCGCCGGCATTTTCATCAATCCCAAGATCGCTTAAGGAGACTTCTTTGATCTCTTTTTTCTTGGCTTTCATGATGTCCGGAAACTTGGGATATCTGGGTTCGTTCAGGCCTTTGGTGGCACCGATAACACAGGGGGTGCTCATCTCAACCACCTGTTTGTCTCCGCCGCCCACTTCTCTTTCCGCAACGGCTTTGCCGCCGTCAACGGAGAGGCTGCTGATCTCGTTTGCCACGGGAATCCCCAGTGACTTGGCCAGACGGTACTGGGTCTGAAAGGTTTCCGTGTCAACGGAACCCTTACCGGTGAAGATCATGTCGCCCATACCGTCCTGCTCAATGGCTGCCTTCAGGGCCTGGGCAGTGAGACTGGAATCCAGGAACTGACCGTCGGTTTTCACCAGGATGGCACGGTGGGCGCCCATGGCCATGGCACCGCGGATGGTACCGGCGGCATCAGCTTTGCCAACGGTGACGATAACCACTTCACCCCCGTCTTTTTCCACCATGTAAACGGCTTCTTCCACACCAAACTCGTCATAGGGGTTGACGACGAATTTGATTTCCCCGTCTTCGAACCCGGCATCACCGGCAATCTTGATGGTGGCTGCCGTGTCCGGAACATGTTTTACACAAACAAAGATTTTCATGTTTTCCTCTTTCTACTATGTAGTTTCAGTGTAGGGCAAAGAATTGTCGAACAATCTTTGCCCTACATTCTGATATCACATCTACCTTGATTTAGCTCTTCATTTTTTCATTTTTCGGGTCGTACAAGGGCATTGTTACCACTTCTGCGGCCCGTTTTACACCCAGAACTTCCACTTCGAGTTTGGTACCGGCTTTTGCCAGCTCAGGGGTGACATACCCCAGGGCCAGACTCTTTTCGGTTCTGTGGCCGTAGCCGCCGGAAGAGGTCATGCCGACCATCTCGTCGCCTGAGAAAATGGGATTGTAACCCCAGGCATCGGCGTCGTCCGCTTCCACCACCAGGCAGACCAGTTTTCTGGGGATGCCTTCGGCTTTCTGCTTTTCAATACCGGCCTTGCCGATGAACTCTTTGTCCATTTTCACGGTCCATGCCACGTTGGTTTCCAGCGGGGTATGGTGAACGTTCATCTCAGATTTCCAGGCGAGATATCCTTTTTCCAGACGCATGGAATCCATGGCATGCATACCGATGAGTTTAATATCGAATTCTTCACCGGCGGTCATCAGAGCCTGGTAGAGGCCGATCTGATGCTGGATCTCATGGAAAATTTCGTAGCCCAGCTCACCCACGTAGTTCATGCGGTTCACGCGGCACTTAGTACGGCCGACGAAGATTTCCTGGGAGGTACCGAATTTAAAGGCGTCGTTGGAAACGTCGTCATAGGCAATCTTTTC
>JAKSBB010001070.1 GCA_022361315.1 Desulfobacterales bacterium | reverse complement strand
CCCCGGAAAATGCATTTTTCCCTGGTGCATCAAGGTGCCTTGAATGAGTTGGGCGTATCGTTTGAGGCGGCTCAGATCTCTTCTTGAAAGGACGGGTTGAGGTCTAGCACTGAAGGTGTTTCCTTTTGCAGTGTTTACGGGGGAGGGCTGGAGACTGCCGGGTTCCCCTCGGGCTAAAAAGGTTTCAAACCATGGCTGGGAAAGAATCGCAGGATCCGGTATCAGGACCTGAGTCCCCAAGTAGATCCGGTTGATATCCTTGATATCCGGGTTAAGGATGGTAAAAGTTCTTTTCCCCGCTTCGGATACGGCTCCGCCTTTTCTTAAGAAGTCCCTTCCCAGAAGGGTTGAAACGGTATCTCCGGATTGAATGGTGTGTTTTCGTACAAACTTCTCCAGATCGTTTTCCTCGAACTTATGGGAAAATTCCAGCACCGGGACTTCCACTGTTCCGGTTTCCTGTTCCTGATAGGTCTGTTTATCCACGCGCTTGAGGGGGATAAGGATCTGGTGTCCGGGGGCAATGGCGTCAATATTGCTCAGCTTCGGGTTGATCTTACGAAAAATTTTTAAAAAAAGGGGGAAATCAGATGCGGATATTTCGCCTTTTTGACGAAATATTTTATAGAGCCAATCGTTTTTTTTCACCAGATAGGGTTCGCAGAGGTAATCTTCATGGTCAAAGGTGAAAATCGTATATTGCTTGTAATAGGTTTTTACCCCTTCTGAGCCTCCGGACAAAGGCTGGCAGAGGAGGAGTAATCCCCATACCAGCCCGTATACTATGCGTCGCCGGAACCTTATCATAGGTCCTTTTCTATAACTCCAGTTTCATGGCTATTTTTCCGGATATCTCGTCCACAAACCGTTGGAATTCAACATCTCCCAGCCGTTTTTCCTGGGAAGGGATCAGTTCCGCATCATCCGGTGCGATGAGTTCCGGCATATTGATGAAACGCTCATCCGGTTTAATCCCGTATGCTTCCGGGAGTTCTTTTTTAAAGTAGAGATCCTGGAAATTTGAAAATTTGATGGCATGCGCCGTGGCGTCAAGAATAGCGCATTCATCCGGTGTGACAATGCCCTGAGCTTTGGCTGACACAAGACCGGCAAGACACTCCCCGCCCTGGGTGCAGGTGATATGGCCATTCTGATTGGCGGTGAGCTGCCAGTCCATGATGTCCTGCTCTTTAACCTGAACGACGAAAACGTTCTTTTTGCCGCTCAGTTGGTTATACTCTTTGGCGATGGACACCACCCGGGGCATGGACACGGGATTGCCTATCATGGCGGCCTGGGCAACTGAAGGCTTCGTATCCACGGGGATAAACTGCCGTTTCTCTTCGTCCGGCTCCAGATAATACCTATAGACGGGATCGGCATGCTCAGACTGTACCCCGATGACCTTGGGAAGGGTATTGATAATACCGGTACGGTAAAATTTCAGAAACCCGTTCATGACAGCAGAGATATTGCCGGCATTGCCGATGGGAACCAGGACGACTTTATTTGTCATATCCCAGTCGAAGTCCTGGGCGATTTCATAGGAGTAGGATTCCTGTCCGAGAATTCGCCAGGCATTTTTGGAGTTCAGAAGTACCACTGGATATTTCCCGGACAGATGCTCCACCACTTTCATGCAGTCATCAAACACACCGGGGATTTCAAAGACATTGGCACCGCTTCCCAGGGGCTGGGCCAGCTGGGCGGAAGTGACTTTTTTGTGGGGCAGCAATACCGCTGATTTAATCAGGGGGCCCAGGTAGGAAGCATACAGGGCTGCAGCTGCAGACGTATCTCCGGTGGACGCGCATACAGCGATGACATCCGACACGAGATTCTGATCGATGAGATACTTGATGCTGGACAGAGCAGATGCCATTCCACGGTCCTTGAAGGATGCGCTGGGATTCTGGCCGTCATTTTTATAGTAAAATTGACCACCGACCCGTTCCTGGAGCAGGGCGCTTGCTTCCACCACCGGGGTATGTCCCTCACCCAGATAGATGATGGACGACAGAGGTAAACTCGGTCCGATGAATTCATGATAGCGATAAATCCCTTTCAAGGCAGGGATCTTCAGCATTTTTCGGTAGTCAAAGATCTTTTGCCAGGTGGTACCGGGAATCTCCTTTAAACGGTCCTGCTTCCTATCGTGAATCAGCAAAACCTGGTTGCAGGCCGGGCAGACGTAGAGCAGTTTTTCAATGCCGTATTCCGCATCGCACCCCAGGCACTTGTAATAAAGTTCCCCCCCGGGTTCGGGGATGAGGTGGGATCTTATCTCTTCGGGAAACATATCATCTTTCATTTTCAATTACCGTCCGGCCTCCCATATACGGTACCAAGGCATCGGGAACGGTCACGGTACCGTCTGCCTGCTGATAGTTTTCAAGAATGGCTGCAAACGTCCGGCCAACGGCCAGCCCGGAACCGTTCAGAGTATGGCAGAACTCCGGTTTTTTGGCACCTTTACGTTTGAACTTGATGCCGGCCCGTCTGGCCTGGAAGTCCAGACAATTGGAGCAGGAGGAAATCTCCCTGTATTTGTCCTGTCCCGGCATCCACACTTCCAAGTCGTATGTTTTGGTGGCGGAGAATCCCAGGTCACCGGTGCACAGGGTGACGACCCGGTACGGCAGTTCCAGGCGCTGGAGTATGGTTTCCGCATTGGCCAGCAGAGATTCCAGTTCGTCAAAAGAGGTATCCGGAGAGGTGACCTTCACCATTTCTACTTTGTTGAACTGGTGCTGACGGATCAGGCCCTTTGTGTCCCGGCCGTAAGAGCCTGCCTCGGATCTGAAACAGGGGGTGTAGGCGGTGAATTTCAGAGGAAGCACCGCCTCGTCCAAAATCTCTTTGGCATAAATATTGGTGATGGGCACCTCGGAGGTGGGTATCAGGTAGTAATCCCAACCGTCCAGTTTAAAGAGGTCTTCCTCAAATTTGGGAAGCTGGCCCGTTCCGGTCATGGTGGTTCTGTTCACAATGAAGGGCGGCAGCGCCTCTTTGTATCCGTGTTCCGTGGTATGGATATCCAGCATGAAGTTAATCAATGCACGTTCCAGCCGGGCGCCCGCTCCCATGTATAAGGGAAATCTGGCACCGGCCAGCTTGGTGGCACGTCCCAGATCCAGGATGCCTAAATCTTCGCCGATATCCGCATGATCCTTAATCTTAAACCCGAACTCCCGGGGCGTTCCCCAGGTTTTTTCCAGGCGGTTTTCGGTATCGTCTTTACCTTTGGGCACATCTTCGGCCGGCAGATTTGGCAGGGAAATTAAAAATTCCTTGATTTGTGCTTCAACCTCACCGAGTTCTTTGTCCAGTTCCTTTATCCGTTCGGATACGGACCGCATCTTTTCAATGCTGGGCTGGGCATCTTCTCCGGCTTTTTTCATCCTGGCGATCTCATCAGAGGCCGTATTCCGCTGATGTCTTAATTCCTCTATCTCAAGTAGGAATTTTTTCCTATCTTCTTCAATCTTCAAAAAAGAAGAAAAATCAATCTGGGCCCCCCGTTTTTCCATTCCTTTTTGAACAAGGTCCAAATCATTTTTAATTAGTTTGATATCCAGCATTTTGGTCTGTATCCTGCATGGTTATTGGGTTGAAATGTCTTTGTGTAATGAAGTTTTCACAATTGTACTCAGATAGCACGGGCCTTGTAAACAGTCAATGATTATTGCCGGTTGACAACTGCCCTCCGGTGTATAATATTTTACAAAAATTTTTGTCTAACCCAAAGGAAATAGAACTATGGATGACATGAAAAACGGAAAAAGCAGTGTACTTGCCCAGGTTGCCAGCCGTCTGGATGCGCTTTCCCCGGAAACCCTGGAAGAAAAATATCAGACCATCGAGAATAAGTTATTTGAATTTGCCAATTTTCTTGAGTCGCAACAGGTGTTCATGTACACCCCCACCAGCACGGAAATTCCCATGGAAACCATTATCCGGCGGACCCTTGAAATTGAGAAAAGCGTTATTCTGCCGGTGTTCACCGATGCCAAAAATGCGTTTCACCTCTATAAAATCTCTGACTACGATAAAGACCTGGTGATGAATGCCAACGATATTCTGGAACCCAATCCGGAACGGTGCAAGAAAATTGCCCTGGATGACGTGGACATTGCCATTATTCCCGGTCTGGCCTTTGATGATAAAGGGGGCCGTGTGGGATTCGGTAACAATTACTACACAAAGCTTATCACGAAACTGCCGGAAACCTGCCGTAAGGTGTCATTGGCCTATGAAGATCAGATTGTTGATCAGATCCAGATGGAATCCAGGAAGTTTACCGTGGATATTATTATCACCGATGAACGTGTGATCTACAAAATCTAAGTTGGCATACCGGGTTTACAATTCGTAAACGTAAATCAGAATGATACAACCGGATGCAGCGCCTCAGAAACAGGCGCAGTGCATCCGGTTTTTTAGTTGGACAGGGCGGAACGGAAACGTTTTAGGTCTTCGGTTTTTCCCATGACGATCAATGTGGCGCCGGCCTGGATTTGGGTTTCAAAGTGGGGGGCAAAATCCATGGCATCACCGACATCTTTGGTGGCAATGATGATCAGGTTGAAATCCTGGCGGATACCTGAATCTTTGAGCGTCTTGCCCACATATCCGGACCCTTCGGGAACATAGGCCTCCTCAATCTGAATGGCATCACTCTGTCTGGACAGGGCGGCATCCAGGAAGTTGGATACATTGGGTTTTAATATTTTCAGGCCCATGGATACGGCACCGGTGTCATAGGGGGATTCCACCCGGTTGGCGCCTGCAACGATCAGTTTTTTCCGGACCTGAGGATTAGACGCCCTGGCCATAATGTAAATATCGGGATTCAACTGCCGTACGGTCAGCACCAGGAACACGTTGGCCGTATCCGTGGCCAATGCCGCTACAAGGGTTTTGGCCTTCGCGATGCCTGCCTTTTCCAGAAGTTCTTCATCCGAGGCATCCCCCACCAAATAGTGAATCTTATCCCGTTCAAGGGTGGGGATCATTTCTTCGTCTTTTTCAATGACAACGATATCCGAGGTGTCTTCTCTGATGAAATTGCAAAGTACCCGGCCGATACGGCCGTATCCGCAGACAATATAATGGTCGTTGAGTTTTTTGATTTTATTGTCCAAACGATGTCTCCTCAGCAATGTTTTCATTTCACCTTCCACCACACCGCCGATAACCACGCCGGCCAGGTAAAGGAAATACCCTACACCGGTGAAAATGAGGAAAATGGTGAATATTCTTCCGGCGGCAGTGGGTTCGTGAACCTCAAGAAATCCCACTGTACTCAGGGTGATGGCGGTCATGTAAGCGGCATCCAGAAAGCTCCATTCCTCCAGCGCCATATACCCGAAGGTGCCTCCCAGGTATATGACTGCCGCGATGATCATGGCAACTTCGAATTTTAGAATCGGGTTCATGACAGGTATAAATACTGGTGAATAAAGTAAATTGCAAGTCAAAGCTTTGAATTACGATCATCCATTACCAGGGATGATCGAATATTGCATTATATTGAAGGGTGGCATGAGCAATGCCTAAGATAGAAGTTGACGGCTCTTTGCTTGACGGTGTCGTGGGTTGCTGGTATTAAGGGGGCATGAACGATGAACCCACGAAATTTGCCCGGTGGCGGCGGGAGATGGTCGAAAATCAGATCGTGGCCAGAGGGATTCAGGATCCCCTGGTCATTCAGGCCATG
>JAKSBB010000913.1 GCA_022361315.1 Desulfobacterales bacterium | reverse complement strand
TGAGGCCACATACCCGGAAGCCTTCGGAGGCGGCCATTTTCTGGCTGATGGTATGGGTGGTGACGGCATTAACATGGACACCATGCATGCCCCGTTCCTCTGCCAGGCGGATCATCTCCCGGGTAAGCGTCCCGAAAAGGCCAAGCCGACGGTAGGCCGGATTGACAAAGGCCATGCCGATTTCTCCGGTTTTACTGTCAGAGTGATCACACTTAATGGCCATATGGGCCACGAGCCGGTTGTCCTGGTCCACGGCCACCCGGGACAATATTCTTCCCGTTCGGTTCTGTTCAGAAAAGAGATCCGGATAGTAGATCACAGCATCGTAGGAATAGCCGTAGGCTGCGTAGGCGCATCGGGCCACCTCAATGGCGTCTTCCGGCCGGAAGGCTCTCACATACCAGTTTTCCACAGGGGAATCCGGTTCCGGATGGCGGTCTCCCACAGCTGCCTTGGATGCCGGCAACCGGTCAATGCGCTGTTCCTTCAGGTAGGTGACCAGAAGGGTTTCATTTCCCCCGGTACCGAGGTTGTTCATGTGGATTTCGTCCACGGCGTGTTTCAGGAGAAAAAGTCCAAGACCCTTCAGGAGCTCCGGATCATCCGGGGAGGCCGGATCGAATTCCGGCATATCGTGGAAGGGAAAGGGGATACCCTTATCACGGATGGCGATTTCCATCTTTGTGGGCTGTCCGCTGCAGATGATGGTGCAGATCTCTTCCGGCGTGTTGCCGATGCTGTTTTCAAGGATGTTTACCAGGGCCTCTTCCGCCGCAAGCCGGATACTGGCCAGCACCTTCGATTCAACACCGAATTTTTTGGCACACCCATTTATAAAATCCACGGCGATGGACAGAAATTCCACATGACCGGGAATTTCCAGAGTAAGTGTGGGCATGGTTCCGGATCAGGCTTTAACGGGTTTGGGTTTGCAAACCGCCTTCTTTTTCAGCGCAGGGGCCCCGCATTTTTTGCAATGGAATGCAGGAATCACTTCTTTGGGATCGCAGAGGGTGTCCTTTTTTACACTGTGCCGGTTGCAGTCCGTGCAGATATAAATCGCTTTTTTCTTTCCCTTGGTTTTACAGGCCTTCTTTTTATCGGCTTTGGATTTTTTACCGCAGGTCAAACATTTGTTTTTAGCCATAGGCGCCTCCCTCGCTGATTTATTCCCAAAAATACGACGAAGCTGATAATTTATTCATATACTAACAAATTTTTAACAGACTTCCGTGTTTGTCAAGGGAGCGTCTTTCATTCAGGTGCAATTCCATGACCCGGGTATCCGGATTCGCCCCGGGGACACCGTTGATAAATGTCGAAATATCAATTTCCTGAGACACCGGAGGAAAGAAGTCATCATGGTGATGGGGGATGACAAGACCGGGGCGAAGGTGTTTGACATAATTCAGGGCCAGATCGCATATCCGGGAGTGGCCCTGGAGCGGGACCAGCAGGACATCGGTGTGGCGATTTGCAAGGGTGGTGAGTTCTGCATCGGTTGCGCCGGCGGAACCGAAAAAAAGCAGGGTCAGTCCTTCCGCTTCAATCCGCCAGCCCAGTACTTGGCCACAGGGATACTTGAGAAAGAGTGGCAGGATTTTCCGGAACCGTCTGCCGATCCCGGCCAGGGTGGACACCATCAACCGGAGATCAAAGCGGACATGCCGGCTGTAAAACGCGGTTGCCCGGATACCACCAATGTTGAGTGAATAGCCGTCGCGGTCAACGGTAATGATACGCTCCCGGGGCAGTCCCATGTCCGAAAGGGTCCGGGCCGCTGTGGGACTGCAGGCCACATTGGCACCGGTGGCACGG
>JAKSBB010001288.1 GCA_022361315.1 Desulfobacterales bacterium | reverse complement strand
GGTGCCGCCGATGATGGCGAACCAGATGGCGCAGAGCAGGGTGGGGGCCAGAAGGGAGCCGAATACGAATTCGCGGATGGTGCGGCCTTTGGATATCCGGGCGATGAACGCGCCTACAAAAGGGGCCCATACCAGCCACCAGGCCCAGTAGAAAACGGTCCAGGAACCCATCCAGTCGTAGCCCACATGTTTTTCAACCACGTTGGTGGTGTCCATGAAGAAGGAGAACTTGATGATGCTCTGGAAGTAGTCGCCCAGGGATTCAATCAGGGATTCGAGGATGTAGATGGTGGGGCCGCAGAACAATACCAGGGCCATCAGGCCGAAAGCCATGAACATGTTGGTGGTACTCAGGATTTTAATGCCTTTGTCCACACCGGAAACCGCCGACATGATAAACAATACGGTAATAATGGCAATGATGGCGATGGAAACGGTGTTGGTGTTGGGAAGGCTGTAAAGCTTATTTAAGCCCGTGGTTACCTGCATGGCGCCCATGCCCAGGGAGTTGGCCACACCGAAAAGGGTGACGACGATGGCCAGGGCGTCAATGGCTTTGCCCACACCGCCGCGGACGGCGGCTTCACCGATGAGGGGTTCCAGTGTCCAGGAGAAGAGCCCGGGTTTATCCTTGCGGAACTGGAAGTATGCCAGCACCAGGGCCACGACGGCGTAGCAGGACCAGGGGTGGAGTCCCCAGTGGAAAAAGGCGATCCGCATGGCATCTGCCGCAGCCTGGGGAGACTTGGGGTCTGCATGGGGCGGGGTGGCAAAGTGGAACATGGGTTCCGAAACCCCCCAGAATACCAGGCCGATGCCCATACCGGCGGCAAAGAGCATGGCAAACCAGGCCCCCAAACTGAACTCCGCCTTCTCATCGTCTTTGCCTAACTTGATGTCTCCGAATCTGCTCACGGCGATCACAAAACAGAATAAAACAAACCCTGCCACAAGGAGTAGGTAGGCCCATCCGAAATTCTGGATAAAGAACTGGAAAATTCCGTTAAAGACCTCTTTGACCCAGTCGGCCGAGATCAGTGTCGCCACAATGAAAACCGAACAGACCAGGACGGATCCGATGGTGATTGGCATGTCTAACTTTGCTTTTGTCGCTTGCATGGGTACTCCTTTGCTTCAGGTTGGTTAAATATATGATGCCTCCTGGATTTCGCGTGAACCCAGGGAGGCGGTTCCATTACTATTTCGGGGCATCCGCTTCGATTTTTTCTTTCAATGCGGGAACATCCACACCGAAGCTGCCGAGGCAGGCATCCAGCCGCGCCTGGGTATCCGCATCCGGTTCCGGCCGGTCATAGGCCTTCAGCAAGGCGTCTATTTTACCGGTCATCTTTTCTTCCAGGGCCTGATCCGGGGTGATGCCTTCTTTCAGTGCGCCTTGAAGACTGATGTCGGATATGAAACTGGCCTTTCGGCAGTTCATGCCGGTGTGCATATGGGTAAGATATTGTCCGCCGCAGCCCACTTCCTTGATGACATCAAGGGCAAGCTGGTCGTCTTCGGTGTTGATATCTGCAAGGTAGTGGCGGATACGGCCGAGGATGTCCAGGTCGCAGGCGAACTTCTCGTAGGACATGGACCCGTAGGTGTCCAGACCGCCGGCGGAGTGGAAGTTGAAGTTGATCTTTTCCTGGTTGGCCACCATCTGGACCATGGTACCTTCGATACCGGCCTGGACGGATACGTTTTTGGCGTCGTTCAGGGCGCCGCCGCCCCGGCAGGGCAGACCGTAGTTCTTGGCCAGGCGGGCGCAGTATTTCACGGCCAGGGCGGATTCCGGAGAGCCGATGGCAAAGGCGCCGGTGCGCATATCCGTACCAGAGGTGGCGGAACCGTAAACCGCGGGGGTGCCTTTCCGGATGATCTGTGAGAGGGCCACGCCGGTGAGGGCTTCGGCGTTGGATATCACAATGCTGCCGGCCATGGTCACAGGCCCGGTGGTGCCGGCCATGACCGCAGGGGAAATGATCACCGGCTGACCGTGTTCGGCATATACCAGCAAGGTGTCCAGCATCTTTTCATCAAACTGCAGGGGAGAGAGCGATGATACCAGGTTGATGATCCTGGGGGTTTCGATCAGCCCCTGTTTATCGGTGTCAAAGGCCTCCTGGAGCAGGGCCATGGTCATTTCACTCTCTGCCTTTCCCCCCATGCCGCCGAACAGGCATTTGTCCGTGTGAGACAGTGCGGTGTAAAGCAGGGTGGGGTAGAGATTGTCGTCGTTTGGCAGGTCCTCCGGGGTGACCATCACGCCGCAATTAATGTGGAAAAAGTCCGTGGCGTGGACCAGCCGCAGGAATTTCAGGTAATCGGAAAACAGGGCGGGCCGCCGGTTGCCGGCCAGATCCGCAATAAAGGGAAAACCGGCATTGAAGGAGGCATGCACCGTCCGGTCCCCCCCGATTTCCAAATCATGTTCAGAATTTTTTGCAAATATTGTAAATTCGGAAGGGGCCGATGAAATCCACTCCAGAAGTTCGTCCCGGGTAAAGAACACCCGGCCGTCCTTGACGCGGACGCCGTTGTCCGCCGCCATTTCAAGTATGCCCTCATGGTGAAGCCGCACACCCACGGTGTCCAGTATTTCCATGGTACCGCGGTCCAGGTCTTTGACTTTTTCTTCGGTGGATTTCATCGTATTCCTTTCTGCAAAGCTTCCGGAAGTGTCCTTCCGGTTTAGGGTTCGTTTTAGGGGTTCAGCTGCCGATCCTGACAGGTAAGTCCATTTGCCGCAGGATGTCTGCCAGGCTTTCCATGGTGGTCGTGTCCGGGGACGCAACCCCTTCCAGCCCGTATGCCAGAGACATCCGCCGGTAGGTTTCTATCCCCAGACGATGATAGGGCAGCAGTTGGATTTCAGTCAGTTTTTTTAGATTCCGGCAGTGATCTCCCAGCGCTTGTATATTATCCGGATCATCGTTGCATCCCGGGATTACAGGCATACGGACAATGATTGAGAAACGGTTATCAGACGCATCGGCCTGTTTCAGATTTTCCAGGATCCGGGTGTTGCCCTTACCTGTGAGCCGGCGGTGGGCCTCATCGTCCATGTGCTTGAGATCGTAAAACAGGGTATCTGTCCAGGGCAGGGCAGGTGCCATGTTTTCCCAGGGGACACTGCCGCTGGTTTCTATGGCGGTGGAGATACCGTGGGTGATGCAGCGTTCCAGCAGATTTGCCGTAAATGCCGCCTGTACCAGGGGCTCTCCACCGGAGATGGTCACCCCGCCGCCGGAGTGGAAGTAGAAGAGGGAATCCTTTTCCACCTCCCGGAAGATTTCACCGGCTGTGGCCGTGTAGCCCCAGGCTTCCCTGGCCCCGGTGGGACAGGCGGCGATGCACTGCCGGCAGTCCGTGCACCGGGACATATCGGTCATGAATCGCTCGGACTGGATATCCCAGGACAGGGCCTTTTCCGGGCAGGCTTCGGTGCAGGCAAAACATCCCGTACACTTGCTGCGGGCCACACCGAAGTCTGGGCCTCCCCGCTGGGATTCCGGGGTGGAACACCAGCGGCAGGCCAGAGGGCAACCCTTGAGGAAGACCACGGTTCTCAGGCCTTCCCCGTCAAAGGTTGACAGACGCTCGATACGGAGTATGCGGGCTTGGGGTTCCGTCATCGTCGTCTCCTTAGCAGCAGGCCGCCTGGTTGGGCGTAAAGGCTTCCTGGGCGGTGCGGTGGATGATCTCATCCTGAACTTCGGGGCAAAGCTCCACAAAGTAGGCGGTGTAGCCCGCCACCCGGATCAGCAGGTCCTTGTACTTTTCAGGATCTTTCTGTGCCTTGATGAGAACTTCCCGGTCCACCACGTTGAACTGGGCATGGAAGATACCCAGGGAACAGGCCGTCTTCAGCAGTGACATGAGGTTGACGATGCCACGGCCGTCTTTCATGAGTTCCGGTGAGAGCTTCATATTGAGCAGGGTGCCGGAAGCGTAGAGATCGTGGGGCACCTTGGCCACAGATTTGAGCACGGAGCTTGCGCCATTCACGTCGGTGCCGCCGGTGGGGGACAGTCCGTCGGTGAGGGTGGTCCAGGCACTGCGGCCGGAGGGCAGTGCGCCAACGGTTTTACCTAAGGGGACGTGAGCCGTTACCGGAAGGATACCGGACATGAGTTTGCCGTATTTGGAGTCCTGGGTGTTGGTCTGAACTGCCAGGTAGGTCATCATTTCGGCCGCAACGCTGTCCGGGTTGTCCTGATCATTTCCGTATTTTTCAGCTTCAATGCAGCGTTTCTGAACATCTTCGTAGGAAACAAAGTCTGCTGCAAGAGCCTGAATCAGCCGTTCCATGGGGATGTCCTGAGTATCGAACACCAGTTCTTTGACCGCAGCGATTGAGTTGATAAAGTCGGCCACCCCGTCATAAATGATGCCGTTGCCGCAGGTGTATTTGGTGCCGCCGTGGGTATATTCGGTGGCGGTGTCGATGCAGTTTCTGAAGGACAGTGAAATAGATGGGACGGGCCGGTCGTCCCAGATTTC
>JAKSBB010000920.1 GCA_022361315.1 Desulfobacterales bacterium | reverse complement strand
GTTGGGTAGTGCAGACCATTCTTTGTAGGCCTTGCGCTGTTCATCTACACCCACCGCCCGGGTCAGGCGATCCCAGGATGCCGCCACCGTATCCAGTGCGGTCTTGGGATCAACTTTGCCGGTAAAGGCGGCGATCAGCCCCTCGGTGAGTGTCAACTCGTACCGGTTGATCTGATAGAGGGACAGGTCAAGCAGCCCTCTGTCGCCCCGGGTGGCATTTTTAATCAGGTCCAGATATTCCGGTGCGTGTTCCCAGCGTCCCCTGTAGGCCGTGCTGTCAAAATGGCTTACCCGGTAGGGATCCCTCAGGCTGTAAGGAATCTGGACACGCTCAAGGCTGACCTTCCTGCTGGTGAGCCATTGGATGAACAGATAGGCAGCTTCCTTGTGCCTGGAATGGGCGGATATGGACAGGCCGAATCCTGCGGAAAGCCCCGAGTATCCCCCGGGAGTAATGGCATAGCCCACTTTACCTGCAATCTGGCTTTTGGGTACCCAGGACAATTGCTCGGTATCCGTGCCGTACCCTTCGGACCAGCGCCCCAGAGGCGGCCAGAATTCCGTCATGGCGATTTTACCGCCGATGAAGGCCCCAAGCACATCCATGAACCCCCATTGACCGGCGCCCGGGGGCATGGTCTTCTGGCGGTCCACCATCTCCTGAAGGGTGGCCACACCGATATCGCTGTTGATGGTCGCCTTCATGGTGTCTGCGTCGAAGAAACGGCCGCCGTTGATTCGGAAAAGCTCTTCAAAAAAATAAAAAGAGAGGCTGTCGTGCATCATGGCACAGCCGTATAACTCGGGTGCATATTTATCGGTGAAAAACTGGGCAATCTGATCAAATTGTTTCCAGGTCTCCGGCGGGGCCAGTTCATACCCGTATTCGGCCTTAAAGGCCTTTTGGTTCTCAGGATCTTCAAACAGGTCCCTGCGATAATAGAGAAAAATCAGGTCGCCATCGTCCGGAATGGAATAAATATTACCGTTCCAGGACATCCAGTTATCCCTGAAAGAAGGGGAAATATCCTCCAGATCTGCCCGGTACCCATACCGGTCCAAGTAAGCGTCAAGGGGTTCCAGTGCATCCAGGCGGACGCAGTCCGGCAACCGGTTCGGAACGATATTATAGATATCGTATTTTCCTGACTTTTCAAGGGATTCGGTCTGAATCGCCGGATACTGCTCAGAGATCATCTGCTGGATGACGTTGATCTTGATACCGGTGAGTTTTTCCCACAGGGGGCCGGAGTAAAGCAAGACCTCCTGGGCCATAAGCCCCTTGTTCCAGGTAACATTCAGGGTAATCCCACGGTACTTCTGGGCCTCTTTGACCGCCCGGTCACCAAATTCGTCTCCGGCGGAGACGGCTTGGATATTCAGGCTCACCAGCAGGATACACAGCCCAACAACGGATGAACAGATCTTGTTCCGAAAACTCATTCTTTTTCCTTCCCGGCAGGAGGTTTTTGCGACAGTAGTTTTTACGTGATTAAACCAAGGCTACTATAACCGTATTCCGGATAAAAAACAAGAATGAGCAACCATCCAACCGGGAATCATCACTATGTCACCCGGCCGGTTTGTCTATGCTTTTTTTGCAGCTACCTTCGGTTTTGACCCAGGCTTTTTGGCGGCTCGCGACGCCGGTTTCGTGGCGGCTTTGGCCGTCTTGGATTGGGAAGCAGTTCCCGACTGTTTGGCTGCCTGCTTGGCTACGGGTTTCTTTTTAGGCACAACACCACGGAGAATGGGCATGACCTCATCCCGTTTTTCGGCC
Organism: Desulfobacterales bacterium; assembly: GCA_022361315.1. The sequence goes on along the minus strand of JAKSBB010000920.1, from coordinate 658 downwards.
ATGAGAAGACAGAGTTCCTCCTGCTGGGTCTCGTCAAGTTTCAGGTCGGAGGTATCGAGGAAATCAAACAATCTGTCGGCAATATCAAGCATCTTATCATAGGCGTCTGCTTCTTTTTTTGTCGCAAATGTCATCTTTTCCTCTCCATTCCTGACAACTATATATTTGACGATTACAGCCATGTTTTCTCCTTCAAAGATTAATCCGTTCGGTGTCAGCCCTTTTGTCAGCGTTAGTGCGTTAATTCATAATAAAAAAACAGGCCCCGGTAAAGGATATTTTCCTCCACCGGGACCTACTTTTATTCAATGATTTGAGATACGAACCGGTTCCTTACACCTCGGGTCTCGGATACAGTCCGCTTCTTTCAACAATCTCAGGCACTTTCTCTTCCCATTCAATGGCCATGATGTGGAACCCCGCAACCCCGTCCACTTCCTTGAGCTGCTGGATATGCTCCACACAAATGTCGATGCCTTCCTGGGCCTGGGCTTTCTTGTCCACACCGGCCAGGCGCTGGATGATCTCTTCAGGCACGTCCATTCCGGGGACCTTGTTCTTCATGTATTTGGCCATACCCACGGATTTCATGGGGGTCATGCCGGCCATGATGAAGGCCTTTTCAGTAAGTCCTCTGTCCACGGCCCGCTTCATCCAC
>JAKSBB010000715.1 GCA_022361315.1 Desulfobacterales bacterium | reverse complement strand
CCGATCGCCTGCTGGCGGAAGCGTTCCGAAAGATCCCTGGCCCATCCGTCACCGGCCTCCTCAATGAGCACCACAAACTCTTCACCGCCGTATCTGGCAACGATATCCGTCCGGCGTTTGAAGACCTGGGTCAGGGTATCTGCCATGGTTCTCAGAAATTCGTCTCCGGCCTGATGGCCGTGGGTATCATTTACCTGCTTGAAATAATCGATATCACAAATGATCAGGGAAAGCCGCTGCCGTTTCCGCAGGGCCCGCTCCCAGGCCAGTTCAAATGCCGTATCAAAAAATCTGCGGTTGTAAAGGCCGGTGAGGCCGTCCATATTCGAGAGTTTTTCAAGGTCACGGGATTTTTCCTCCAGCAGGGCCTCGTTGTTCAGGGCCGTCCAGTACTCTGTGTTCTGGCGGTTTGACATAAAGGCCATATAGGTGGAAAACATCACCAGAAGAATCACAAGGGGAATGTTGTCCACCACAAAGGTCAGTGCGAATATGTTTGGCCAGAGGATGGAAAAATTAAAAGCCACCGCAAGCCGCAAATCCGGGCTGAAGGCGGAGCAGCCCCCGGAACAGATGCCGATGGTACATACCAGCATCATCAATTTGACATTTGCCTCTCCGGTCTGGACCATCACCATGGCCGACAACACGCCCCAGATCAGCCCGGTGACAACGACACCCATCCAGAAGAATCCGATGTTCACCCGGGTGGGCCTGGACATGAATTTTGATTCAATAAACAGCTGGATAAGCCGGAGCACACAAATACCGGTGATCAGCCAGAGAAACCAATTGGATATCCGGGGATAACGGAAATAATAGCCGTCAGGAAAAAGCACCACGCACAGCGCAATGGTATAGGTAAAAACCCCCGCCAGTGACCTTTTCTTCAAATCTTCCAACACCCGCGGGGAAATGGTCTGCTTCAGATTCGCCACGGTCACCCCTGTAATTAGGAAACAATGCGAAAAGCATAATACCGGAAAAGCCAGAATACAAGCAAAACCTGCGGCGGACTTCTCCGGTATCTATTTCTCAGGTATTTTATGGGTGTACCGCTATCCCTTATTCTTTAAGGGCGGGAATCAGGATTCTTCCATAAACGGATATCTGAAATCTTCGGGGGGCACAAAGGTCTCTTTGATGGTTCGGGGAGAGGTCCATCGTAAAAGATTCAACTGGCTGCCCGCCTTGTCATTGGTGCCGCTTTTCCGGGAGCCGCCGAAGGGCTGCTGGCCCACGACTGCACCGGTGGGTTTATCGTTGATATAAAAGTTACCTGCCGTATGGGTCAGCCGGGCCATCAGATGGTTCACCACCCCGCGGTCCCTGGCGAAGATAGCGCCGGTGAGGGCATAGGCGGAGGTGTTGTCCAAAAGATCCAGGGTCGCTTCCAGATCGTCATCAGCATAGACGTAAACGGTAAGGACCGGACCGAAGATCTCTTCGGCGATGGTTTCGTAATCCGGATCATTGGCAAGGATCACCGTGGGCTGAATATAGTAGCCCTGGGATTTATCCCGCTCACCGCCGATGATCACCTGGGCATCGTCCGAACGTTCTGCCCGTTCAATGTAGCCGGCGATGGTATCAAAGGCCTTTTCATCGATCACGGCGTTCATGAAGTTGGTGAAATCCGTTACCGGTCCCATCCTGATGTCCCCGATCTGATCCCGCAGGCTTGTTTCAAATTCCGGCCAGAGGGATTCGGGCAGGTAGAGGCGGGAACAGGCGGAACATTTCTGGCCCTGGTACTCAAAAGCGCCCCGGACAGCCGCAGTGGCGGCCTGGGGGACATCGGCCGAGGGATGAACAAAGATGTAATCCTTGCCGCCGGTTTCTCCGACAATTCGGGGATAAGATTTGTAGGTGGCGATGTTTTCACCGGTTTTCTGCCACAGGGTCTGGAAGACGCCT
>JAKSBB010000535.1 GCA_022361315.1 Desulfobacterales bacterium | reverse complement strand
GGGGATATAGTTAAGCAGGGCATTGGCGGAGTCCACCATCCACAACCCCATGGACCGGATGTAGGGATCGATAAGCAGGCCTGCGTCCGGCAGGATACCGGCAATCAGCCCCCTCAGCTTCGCCAGATAGGGCCACCAATAGTTGGTCAGTTCGTACCCCTGGACAATGGATAATTGATAGATCACGTAAACGGTGGCAATCAGGAAGACAGGTGCGGCCCAGCGATTCAGGACCACCTTGTCAATCATTTCGGTGATTCTGTCCCTGCCGTCCTTTTCCTCGGTTACACAGGTCTCCACGATATCCGTCGCCAGGCGATCCCGGCAACCCACCATAAAATCCGCCACATCCATATAATGGTCTTCTTCAAACCGGGTTCGGATCATTTCTGCTTCGGCGAGAATCTCAGACCCCGCATTTAGATGTGTCCTGACAATGCGTTGGGCCTCTTCGTCTCCTTCAATCAGCTTTACGGCCAGCCAGCGTACGGGATGGGTGTCCACAAGATCGGTGTCTTCAAGTTTTGCCTGAAGTGCCTCCACCTCTGTTTCAAGATCTTCGTATCGAATACAAAGGGCATTGTGCCCGGTGCGTTTTGCCGTGTCGAGAATGGCATTTCGCAACTCGTTTTTCCCCTGCCCCTTTCGCCCCACCGTAGGAATGACATTCACCCCCAGACGGTGTTCCAGACGGGACACATCCACACGGGTGCCGTTCCGTTTTGCCACATCCATCATGTTCAGCGCAACCACCACGGGGAATCCCATTTCCAGAACCTGGAAGGTAAAGTACAGGCTGCGTTTAAGTGACGAGGCATCCACCACGTTCACAATCACATCGGGTTTTTCTGTGATCAAAAAATCCCTGGCCACCCGCTCCTCAAGGGAAAAGGAGGTTAAGCTATAGGTCCCGGGAAGGTCAACGGTTTCCACCCGGACATCCTTATGCTTATAGGACCCGGATTTTTTATCCACCGTAACCCCGGGATAATTGGCGATGTGCTGGTTGGCACCGGTAAGCATATTAAATGTCGTGGATTTTCCGGCATTTTGCTGGCCTGCCAGCCCCACCAGAAGTTGATTACGGCTGAATTCAGTTTCGGTTGTCATAATGCCTCGCCATTATTCATCGCCCAGTGAGGACGCTTCACATTCAACTTCGATAAGATCCGCTTCGGTATTTCTCAACGCCACTTTATAATTGGCCACACAGCACTCGATGGGATCCCCCAATGGTGCCCGCCGGATCACCTCCACCTCGGTCTGGGGAACAAATCCAAGATCAAGCAGGCGCTGGCGTACGGCACCTTTGGCGTGGTGGCAGAGGATTTTTGCCCGCCGCCCCTGTTTGACATCCCGGAGCATGCAGCAATTCCGACCCTGTTTTCTTTTTCCTTTAAATCCCGGCAAGTGTACCTCCGTCTCTTTTACGTCATTTTTCGATGCCCTCTATTACAACAAACTTAACCGCACATCAACAACTAATTCATATTAGGCAAAATTAATTTGGAAAGCCTAATTTTTTATATATATCATATCACCCCAGGCTGATTTGGTGTTTCACATTGACATCCTGCCCTGATGGGCGTAGGTTTCCGAAAAATGCAGGCAGAAATCTGTAACCACATAATTGAAGCTGGAGAACGGGACCCCGTCACATGGGATATATAGGCAGAGATGTAGAAATCGTTGAACTTGACGGCAGTCTCTGCCTGGTGGGCGCCTGTGATTCCTGCGGGGCGGTGGGCAGCAAAGATCGGGACATCATCAACGTACCGGCCGCACTGGTGGGACAGCTCACCGCCCGGGTGGTGCTCATGGAAGTGGTGGCCGTGGGAGGACGCCCTGTGATGATGACCGTGGGTATCTGCGCCGAACGCGAGCCCACGGGCAGGGAAATCATTAAAGGCATCGAACAGGAACTGGCAGCAGCCGGACTCACCGGCCTGTCCCTGGCTGTCAGTACGGAAAAAAATTTTACCCCGTCCCAGACCGGGCTGGGTATCGGTGTCACGGGGACCTGCCGCAAATCCGACCTGAGAATCGGCGGAAGCATGGCCGGAGATCAGGTGTTTGTACTCGGTCTGCCCCGTGTGGGGGATGAAGTGGCCGATGCTTCGGACACAGATCTCCCCGCCGTTCCTCATCTACAGGCCCTGCTGACCTCACCCGGTATCCGGGATGTCGTGCCTGTGGGCTCCAGAGGGATACTGGCAGAAATCCGGGATCTTGCCCGTCACAGCCAAACCGCATTTTCCCCGGTACCGGATCCCGTGCCGGATATGTTAAAATCAGCCGGGCCGTCCACCTGTGTTGTGTTCACGGCTGAGGCATCCTGGCAACCGGCAGATGCGCCGTCATCCTTAAGAAAGCTCCCCCTGTCCGCAGTGGGCAGCCTGACCGATTATTCCAAACAACAATAAAGTGAATTTCCATGTCTCTCCTTTCCGACAATACCCCTGACCGTTCTTCCGTTTCCGTCAAGGAAGTGGCCTTTACTGCTATCTTCATCGCCCTGAGTGCCGTGGGCGCCATGATAAAAATCCCCAGCCCGGTGGGCACCATCGGCCTGGATTCAGGACCGGGATATTTCTGCGGCCTGGCCTTCGGCTACCGCACGGGCAGTCTGGTTATCTTCATCGGCCACCTGCTCACCGCAGGCATTGTGGGTT
>JAKSBB010000690.1 GCA_022361315.1 Desulfobacterales bacterium | reverse complement strand
TCCTGATGGGGACCCCCTTTGCCATACTCGGTGCACTGGGGCTGCTCTACCTGGCAAGGATGGGAGACCTGAGTTACGAAAACAATCTTTTCGCACAGATTTCCCTGGTCATGCTCATCGGTATGGCTGCCAAGAACGCCATCCTGATCGTGGAGTTTGCCAGCATCAAGTTCAAGGATGGCATGAGTCTGTTTGACGCTGCCGTGGAATCGGCAAAACTCAGGTTCCGGCCCATCCTGATGACCGCATTTTCATTCATCCTCGGCATTCTTCCCCTGGTGATCGCCACCGGTGCCGGGGCCGAAGCCCGGAAAGTGATGGGTATGGCCCTGCTGGGAGGTATGGCGCTTGCCACCCTCATGGGGGTGTTTTTCTATCCCATGCTTTTTGTGCTTATCGGCAAGCTTGGCCGGTATGAGAAAAAGCGGGAATTGTCTAACATGAAGGAAGAAAAGAGGGCTGAAATATGAAATATTTGAATCTTGTCTTCACCCTGGTGCTCAGTGTACTGCTGATGACGGGGTGTCATGCTGTTGGACCTGATTTTAAACCGCCTGAGATGGTGTCTCCCGACGCCTATCGTCATATGACCGATGAAGCCAAGGCGGTAGAAGACCTCAACTGGTGGGAGTTGTTCGACGATCCTGTGCTCCACGAATTGGTGGCTAAGGCGCTGGAAAACAACCGGGATGTAAAAACCGCCCTGAGCCGGATCGAGGAAGCCCGGGCCACCTATGGATTCACCCGTGCCGACCAGTACCCCACGCTTGATCTGGAGGGATATGCCTACTACGGCAACTTTTCAGGGACCCGTTCGTTGACGGATGATACCAGTCTTTATTTGAATCCGAAATTGTCCTGGGAAGTGGATTTATGGGGCCGGTACAGACGGGCCAGCGCTGCGGCCAAGGCCGATATCCTGGCATCGGAATTCAGTGCCAGAGCGGTACAGGTCAGTCTCATTGCCAGCGTGGCCTCTACCTATTATCAGCTTCTGGACTACCGTCAGCGTCTGGTCATGTCCAGGGAAACCCTGGCATCCAGGCTCAAAAGTCTGGGCATTATCCAGCAGCGGTTCGACAAGGGAATTATTCCGGAGATTGATTTGAACCAGGCACAGATCCAGAAAGAAATCGCCGCAGGCGCCATTCCACAGTATGAGCGCCTGATTGCAAAAGCAGAGCATAGCCTGAGCCTGCTTCTGGGAGAGCTTCCGGGCAGTATCCCCACCGGCAGCACCCTGGCAGAACAACCGCTGCCCCCATTTGTACCGTCCACCATGCCGTCCACCCTCCTGAAGCGGCGGCCGGACATCCGGCAGTCCATGGCGGAGTTACACGCCAGCAACGAAAAGATCGGTGTGGCTGTGGCCCAGCGCTTCCCCACCCTCAGCCTCGCCGCTGTCTGGGGTACATCCTATTCAGAGTTTTCTAATGTCATCATGGATGGCGGGGGGCATAACACCACGGCAACCATCCTGGCACCGTTATTCAACTTTAAGAAGAACCTCCGCCGGGTTGAGGTTGCCGAAATTCAGACCCAGCAGGCCCTTTTGAGTTATGAAGAAACCGTTCTTACCGCTTTCCGTGAGGTTGAGGATGCCCTGGTGGAAGTGGATACCTACCGCCGTGAAAGCGAGGCGGCCAGCCGTAAAGTGGCCGCTGCGGAAAATGCCGCCCAGCTTTCCTTTGAACGGTATGACAAAGGTGTCAGTTCCTACCTGGAAGTGCTGGATTCAGAGCGGACCCTGTTCTCTGCTAAACTGGAGTATTCGGAGAATAAACAGCTTTTCTTCAATGCCTATGTGAACCTCTATAAAGCCCTGGGCGGAGGGTGGACCAGCCCGGAGAAAGCGGACACTGCCGAGACGGAGACATCTGCGGCTGTGGAAGCCGAATCTTTGACAGAATAACCGTCCTTGCAGCAACTACCTACGTTTATTGCCAGGCATCTTGCCGGGCGTCGCAAGCTGCTGGTGGTGTTCATTATTGTTGTTACCCTGTTCATGGCCGGATCCGCCCTGCGGGTCCGGCCGGATTATTCCGGGGTTGCCTTTGACGTTCATCAGTCTGAATCTGCCAGGGAGTACCAGGAATTTATCTCAACCTTCGGTGGAGATGCATACATTCTTCTTGCCTTTGCCCGCAGCGGACGTATTTCCGATTCTCTGCTGAAAGCACAACTCTCCGCTGCCGGCCGGGAAATCGATTCAATGGACGGTATTCTGAGGGTGATGGAGTTATCCCGTATTCCTGTTTCAGGCGGGGCGCATGAATGGTCGCCGGAGTCTATTGCGTATATGCGCCGCTTCATCCCCGGCATGTCACAATTGA
>JAKSBB010001091.1 GCA_022361315.1 Desulfobacterales bacterium | reverse complement strand
GTTTCATACCGCATAGAGTACTCTGTTGACATCGTCAGCCAACAGAGCAAATCCAATGTCCTCCGGCTCTTGAGTAAAATGATTGACGGTCAGGTTTCTCTTTTCGTCTTCAAATTCATCGATCTCTTCTATGCTGTCTTCTCTGGCTTCATCCAGAGCTTCTTGTGCATCATTCACAACTTCCTGAACCTCCAGGATGACTTCGCCCAGTGGCTCAAACACGAGTTCATCGATGTCATCAAGCATGGTCTCCGCATCTGACAGGGAGGAACCGGGAGAGGGACCCAATGCGGTGTAGCTAGAGGAAGCCTCATTCAGGGTGACTGTCAGCTCATCCAGATCTGGCATGTCTTCAATTGTGGACTTAGTGGCTGTTACATCTGACAGTTGATCCTAGGACAGAAGTCAGTGAAATCCTCACAGTGAGAACCATGGCTACATTCAAGCTGGCAATGAGGGCATTCTCGATGCTGTTGACACTATGTGCACTGTCAAAGGTGTCTGCAAAGTCAGTGGTGATTGCATCGATGCTATCAACGATGGAGGATGCCGCTGGGAGAAAGGTGTTGACAGCGTAGTCCCTCATGTCCAAGTAATTAGCTGTCCACATTCAGCACAGTCCCTCCGGAGAAATGGTTGATCAGCTAGATGTACCTTGTGTTGTCAGAGTATCCAGATAAGTGTCCAGTTTTGTTTGCAATGTTGAAAGTGGAGTCTTGAAGTTATCCAGTGCAGTGATAAAAGTATCAATGTCAGCGATAAACACCGGAGCATCTGCAACAATCTGTCCCAGGTCTGTCCTGCCAGTCTCCAACTGATTCTCAAAGTCGTCAGTATCTGGAAGATCGATCTGGTCATGGATCTCACTCAAAGAGTCCAGAAGCTCTCCGGCAGATGCATCTTCATCAAAGAAATTCTCCAAAGGCATCATTAGAGACTCCAGCTGATCCACGTTATCAACCACCTCTGCTGGGAGACTACATAGATGCTCAGTCAAGTGAGAGACCATGCAGTGAATTCTACTCGATGATGTCCTGCCCAATGACTTCCATGCGCGTT
>JAKSBB010000196.1 GCA_022361315.1 Desulfobacterales bacterium | reverse complement strand
GAATCCTTGAATCCGTCGTACAGGGTTTCCATAATGGCCAGGCAGGTATCCAGACCGATGAGGTCGGCCAGGGCAAGCGGCCCCATGGGATGGTTCATGCCCAGCTTCATGACGGTATCGATGTCTTCGGGTTTGCCCACACTTTGATAGAGACAGAACACGGCTTCGTTGATCATGGGCATGAGGATACGGTTGGCGATAAATCCGGGATAGTCATTGGCCTCTGCCGGGACCTTACCGAACTTCTCGGAGAGTTCCCAGGTGAGCTTGAAGGTATCTTCGGAAGTGGCGATGCCCTTAATGATCTCCACCAGTTTCATCAGGGGAACCGGGTTCATGAAGTGCATACCGATGACCTTTTCAGGGCGTGAAGTCTGGGCGGCAATCCTGCCGATGGGGATGGAGGAAGTATTTGTGGACAGGATGACATCTTCGGGGCAGATCTCGTCCAGGTCACGGACGATCTTGAACTTCAGGTCTTCTCTCTCCACGGCGGCTTCCACGACAAAGTCGGCTTCCGCCATGCCTTTCAGATCTGTTATGGTTTTAATGCGTCCCAGGATGGCGTCCTTATCCGCCTCTTCCATCTTGCCTTTTTTCACCAGACGGCCCAGAGAACCTGCGATGGTGGCCATGCCCTTTTCACAGAACTCTTCTTTGATATCACTCATGATTACATTCAGGCCGGCAGCGGCGGCCACCTGTGCAATACCGTTGCCCATCTGACCGGCACCGATTACGCCAAAAGTTTTGACTTCCATTTTATTCTCCTTAAATCGCGCGTGTTCAGTTCTATAAAAATCAGCTTCAGTAGATTACCGGTTAATCACCAGAGAAACCGCTTCACCGCCACCCAGACACAGGGAGGCCAGACCGGTGTTCTTGTCCTGTTTAATCATCTCGTGAATCAGGGTGGTCAGCACACGGGCGCCGGAGGCACCGATGGGATGTCCTAAGGCCACGGAACCGCCGTTGACATTGACTTTGCCCGGATCCAGTTCCAGCACCTTGTTGATGCCGCAGGAGGTACCGGAGAAGGCTTCGTTGATTTCGAACAGATCCACATCATTGATGGAGATCCCTTGTTTCTTTAGCACCTGGGGAATGGCGTTAATGGGTGCCATCAAGACGTATTGCAGTTCGATGCCTGCAGAACACTGGGCGCCGATTTCAGCCATGATTTCACAGCCCAGTTCTTTGGCTTTCTGCTCGCTCATGAGCACCAGGGCGGAGGCACCGTCGGAAATGATGGAGGCGTTGCCGGCCGTACCCACACCGTCCTTCTTAAAGGCGGGCTTCATCTTGGCCAGAAAATCAAGACCTGTATCCTGCACACATTCATCCGTATCAAAAATCTTGGGATCACCCTTACGCTGGGGCACTTTCACCGGTACAATCTCATCTTTGAACTTGCCTGCTGCGATGGCGGCATTGGCGCGGCGATAGGATTCTGCTGCGAATGTATCCTGTTCTTCCCGGCTGACATCCCAGTTCTCGGAGCAGAGCTCGTTGGACATGCCCATGTGGAAGTCATTGACGATATCCCAGAGGCCGTCATGGATCATGTGATCTTCTATTTTACCCGGGCCCATGCGGTGTCCCCACCGGGCCTTGTCCATGTAATAGGGAGCCATGCTCATGGTTTCCATGCCGCCGGCCACCACACAGTCGGCGTCTCCGCACTGGATGGCCTGGGCTGCCAGCATCACCGCTTTC
>JAKSBB010000219.1 GCA_022361315.1 Desulfobacterales bacterium | reverse complement strand
TATTGGAACAGCGTCTTTCAGAGGCGTTGTCGATCCTGATTCGCAATATTATGGACCGGCCTGCACCGGAATTCCCGGCAATAGATGAACGCACCCGCCCCCATACCTGGACAAAAGTCTTTGATCGGATCGAATCTGTCTATGAAGATGCGGCCGCCGGCCGGAGGGCCTGACGGCAAGGGGGACGGCTTATACCGGCGGGATCAGGTGAAGGGCAATGGCAGCAATGTCGTCGTGGCACTTGAATCTGGGGTACAATTCCCGTGCGGGGTCTGATTTTTCGAGGGTCCGGATTTTATTGTGGAGACCGCCCAGACCCAACCGTTTGAATTCGTTCGCCAGTGAATCAAAAGATTTTTTTGGGGCAGGCACAGGTTCCGGCAGGTTCAGGCCGTCCGTGAACAGCAGGATTGCCTCTACCCCATTCAGGGATTCCGTACCTTCGGCTGCAAACGAGAGGGCAGAAGGATCTCCGTTTAATACCCCGTATCGTTTGTTCATGCCCGCCCTGACCTTTAAAACCTGGCGCTTTAGTACCGGGTTGTCCAGGGTTTTATCCGTTGCCTCTTTCATCATGCACAGGGTCTCATAGTCATGGTCGCTGCGATCGGCCAGAATCTTGTGACTGCCGTTTGAATAAAGAAGGAGGATATGAGAGTCTCCGGTCTGGAACCATTCCATCCGGTTTCCTTTAATCGGGTCCTCTTTAATCCGAATGACGGCGGCTGAGGTGCTCCACACCTGTTCCGGCCGGCGGGTATCGATACCGCAGGCGGTCATTCTGTCGAGGATAGCAGAATTGGCGGATTGCCCGAGGATATTCAGAGGATAGTGGTTGGCAGCAAATGTCTTTCCGGCGATATCAGCCGCCAGACTTCCACCGGTTTGTCCGGAGGGCCGGGGCGCATTGTTGTCAAGGCTGGTGGCGCCGTCAAAAACACCGAAGATGTTTTCCCCGATGATCAAACGGTCTTCGTTGGTTGTACCGGAACCCTGATCCAGAATGTGCTCGATTTTTACCATACCAGACACTATAGGCAGGGCCGGGGGGAAATCAAAATGATAATTCCAATGGAAAATGAAAATCGGATCGGGATTTTCTATGGTGGAATGGAGAGCCTTTCAGACCGGCGGTTCAGGGGATCTCCCCGATGCCCGCAAAAAGGTCCAGACCGCCGTGAAAAAGAGGCATGGGGGTAAGCTTCAGCCCCAGTTCACCGGTCAGATATTTTTCCGGATATATGATGCCGGCACGAAAGCCTTTAAAATCTCCGGTAAGTTTTCGGCTGATTTCCCGGTAAAATTTTCTGATATCCATATCTTTGCCCAGCCGTTTGCCGTAGGGGGGATTCAGCACCACGACACCTTGCCCTTGTGGAACGTTCGGGGGCTTGATATCGAAAAAATCTTCGCAGGCCGCCTGAATGGATTGAAAGACAGGATGGCCGGATCTGGCTTTTTTAAGGCTTTCTATGGCAGCCGGATTCAGGTCCGAAGCAAAGATGGCAGGTCCGGATGGTGGTGCAAGATGGGCTGTAATTTTCCGTCCGGCATGGGCAAAGCTTTTCGCTTTGAAACCGGGCCAGCTTTCAAAGGCAAACCTCCTGAACAATCCCGGAGGGGCTGAGGCCTGTATCATTGCCGCTTCCAGGGAAAAGGTACCTGACCCGCACATGGGATCCATCAGGATGTCCCGTCGGGAGAATTTTAGTCGTTTTAAAACGGCATAGGCCAGGGTTTCCCGCAGGGGGGCGTGTACCACCTGGGTTTTGATGCCCCGTTTGTAAAGGGGGGCACCCGACATATCCAGGGAAAGGGTAAACCGGTCATTCTCCGCCCGGACCATAATCATCTGGGGCTGAGGGGTTCTGCCGGATACCGCGCCTCCGGTTTGTCCGGTCAGGTGGTTTAATACGATGGGCCGGATACGTTCGGCCACCGCATCCGTGTGGTATAAGCGTGATTTCCTGGTGGTAACCTGGACGGAAAGGTCTTTATCCCTGAGCCCTTCCGGAAGAAACAGTTCCCAGTCGATGCCGGCTGTCTGCCGTTCAAGAACGGAAAAACGGTCTGCCTTGAAATCGGCAATCCGCATCAGAATACGGGTGGGGGAACCTGAGAAAAGGTTGGCCAGACAGGCAGTTTCAAGCCGGGTGGCAAAACCGATGCCACCGGCCAGAGGGGTAATCTCAGAAATTTCTCCCGGCCCGGGCTGTAAGCCTGTCCGATCCAAACGGTCGGGCAAGATTTCAATTTCCTTTAGGCAGAGGTTTTTCAGCCCCGGCGGGCAAACCGCGAAAAATCGATGCGTACGTCCGGAAACCCGGCGTTTTACCCGTTTTTCAAAGGCCGAGGGCTTGGGTGCGTTTTTGCTGATGGGAAACTACCTTGGTTAACGGGCTGCAGAAAGTAGCCGGTCCACTTCTTTTTCAATAAAGGCGCGGGCGGCGGACAGGTCTTCGGCAGAAATCACAGGCAGGTTTTCCGCCAGCGCCTCCACCCGGTCCTCATCTATCCCCGCAATTTTGGTCACGGCAAAGGTGTCGGCCTCCCCGTCTTCCGTTACCAGGCCGCAGCCACCGGCCACCCCGAGAAACTCTTCTCCCTGAAAGATGGGCACCACAATCTTGGTAAATCCGGCATCACACTCCTCTTCCACCGTGTCACGGGTATTTTTGGCAATGGCTGTCATGTTCATATGCGCCACCGAGCAGATATAGCTCTGCCCCTTTTCCGTGGCCTTGATGGCCGGGCAAAGATCGTTGCTCCAGTTTTTTACCTGGGTAATTCTGATTCCTTCGGGGTTGAACACAGACCCCTGAAAGTTAAACCGTTCAAAAATATCATTTTCCAGGGCCTCCCATTGGGACAGGGGGCAGATGTCAGTCAGTTCCATACCTTGTTTCCTTGTCTGCATGTGGCAAGATAATCGTTTTTTAACACGGTCAAGCAAACTAGTAAAGCCCTGTAAAAGTGACACCTTTTTTAATGAGACGGGGGTAAGATAGGGGTAAAAAGGTGCCACTATCACAGGGCTTTACCAAATAGCAATTCGTTTTTAAAATGTTACCAATGTCCCTGGGTGTTGGCCTCCGAGGCGAATTCGTATTTTTCAGATTTAAAATTCAGGACCGCTTCCCGGATCGTTCCCGTGACATCATTGGCCACCCGGACATCAGCCGCATCCAGGGCCTTGAATGCATTGGGACCGCAGAATCCTGTCAGCAGTACCCGGGCACCCGCATCACAGATGGCGGCCGCTGCCTGGATACCGGCGCCTTTAAACGCATTTTTGTTTTCTTCATTGTCCAGGCATTCAAAATCCAGGGATTCCGTATCCACCACCAGGATGAAGGCGGCCCGTCCGAATCTCGGATCCACAGGGGCCTCCAGATCTTTACCCTTTGATGAGACGGCAATTTTCATGATATCCTTCCTCCGGGGATCAATGTCCCCCGCCTCCGCCGCAGACCTGGTCGTTTCGGATCTGGGGCAGGTTGCCCTGGATGAGGTCCTGGACCACCGGCTCGATTTCCGGGCGCTGGTCATCGTGGTAAACATCAATGCCCACCTGGCGGAAGCCCATGAGGGGTCTCATGCCGATACCGCCGACAATAAGGGCGTTCACCCTGTTTTCGGCCAGCAGGTTCACGGGCACCATGCAACCGCCCTGCACATGCTCCTGGTTGGGAAGGGTGGAAACATTTTGAATCTCTCCGTCTTTGACATCCACAAAGGTGAACACATCGCAGTGGCCGAAATGGCCGGAGCGGGTTCCGTTTAATCCGCCGTCTCCGTTGGAGGGGACGGCAATTCTTCCGTTCAGCATTTTATTTTCTCCTTGAACAGGTTTATTTATTCTCAGGTCAGCAGAGCCTGTCCGTTTTCATGGCGGCACTGGCTGATACCTTTTCCCAGACGGCCTTTACCGCATGGGCGGCCGGTAAATCTTCCCCGGCTTCAATGAGGGATTTCCCCTGGATCATGGCCCGGGTAAATGCCGGGTCAAAGGGGATGGTTCCCACAAGCTCCAGGTTCCGTTCCCGGACAATGGTTTCTATGGCTTGGGCCTGGTCCGGGTTCAGGTCATATTTGTTGATGCAGACCATGGCCGGCAGTTTAAAATGGGCGGCCAGGTCGGCAACCCGTTCCATATCATGGATACCGGACACCGTAGGTTCCACCACAATGAGGACTGCGGTGGCCTGCCCCATGGCAGCAATGACCGGGCATCCGATGCCGGGAGGGCCGTCGGTGATCAGCAGATCCTGGTGTTCTGAAGTCATTCTTTTTCTGGCCTCTTCCCGCACGAGGGCCACCAGTCTCCCTGAGTTTTCTTCGGCGATTCCTAAACGGGCGTGGATCATGGTGCCGAAACGGGTGGTAGAGGTAAACCACTGGCCGCAGGTCTTCCGGGGGAAATCAATGGCATGTTCCGGGCAGAGATCCACACAGACGCCGCACCCCTCACAGTCCAGATTGTCGATGATACAGCCGTTTTCCGTTTCGGTAACGGCGTTGAACCGGCAGACCTCAAGACACTGGCAACAGGCTGTACATTTTTCCGGATTGATAACCGCCTCGTGCCCCCCGACAAAATCATGGGTTTCCCGGATTTCCGGGGCCATTACCAGATGGAGGTCAGCGGCATCCACGTCTGCGTCACAGAGCATCATATTCTGGGCAAGGCCTGCAAATGCCGCAGTCAGGCTTGTTTTACCTGTACCGCCCTTACCGCTTAAGATGACAAGTTCCTTCATCCTGCTGTCTCCCTTTCACAAGTTTCATCTGTACCTTCGGCAAGGGCCTTTATCCGTTGGTAAAGGGAGATGAATTGATCTTTGTATTCCGGCAGGGCATCCACCAGAAGATCTCCTCTGGAGTACGCTGCGGCGATTCTGCGGTCAAAGGGGATCTCCATCAACACGGGAATGTTTTCCCGGTCCGCATAGTTCCTGACGTCATCATTGCCCATTCCGGCCCGGTTGATCACCAGACCATGGGGAATACCCAGCAGTCTTACCGCTTCCACCGCCAGGGTAAGGTCATGGAGGCCGAAGGGGGTGGGTTCTGTTACCAGAACCACTGCATCGGTTCCTTTCATGGCTGAGATCACCGGACAGGAAGTGCCGGGGGGGGCGTCAATGAGGGTTAAGCCGTTTTCAATTTCATAGGTCCGGACCTGCCGGATCACCGGCGGGGCCATGACCTGACCGATGTCCAGAAGTCCCCGGACAAATCCGGTTTCCGGGTTCCCGGACGGATGACCTGTTTCCACATGGCCGATGGTGCGGTCTTTTTCTGTGACGGCAGCTTCCGGACAGATCAGTGCGCAGCCGCTGCAGGAGTGGCAGAGTTCCGGAAAGGTAACTATTTTCCGGCCCATTACGGCAATGGCCCCGAACCGGCAGATGGCCATACATTTTTTACAATAGGTGCATTTTGATTCATCCACTTCCGGTACCGGCGCATTGACCTTTTCTTTTTCGGTAAATTCCGGTGTCAGGAAGAGGTGGGCATTGGGCTCCTCCACATCACAGTCCAGCAGCCGGATGTTACCCCCGAGTGCCGCGCACAGATTGGTGGCCACGGTGGTTTTACCGGTGCCCCCTTTTCCACTGGCAATACTGATAATCATTTTTTATTTCCTCTTTTCCGGATCAATGATCATCAGCTCAACCCCGCCAGTTTATCCAGATGGGTTTCCAGTGAAGCGGCATCTTTAAATGTCGGATGCGGGGGGAGTTGCATGAGTACCCCATACCCTTCGTAGTGGTCGTGGAATGCTTTTTTTTCCATGGTGCCCGCGATGACACAATGGGTAAAGGCCCGCCGGGAGATGATCGCTTCAACAAGATCCCTGGGGGGCGTATCCGGCAGATCCTCGGCCAGAACCACCAGGTCAACCGGATCAGCGGCATTCGAAAGCAGGGACAGGACATCCGTTCCGGATCCGGTCCATTCAACACATATATTTTTCAGATTCAGCAGCTTTTCAATTTCCGAAAACTGATCTCTATCCCTGCTGACGAACACAGCCTTGTTCATGGGTGTTACTCTCCTTTAATTCATCACTTTCCGGGAACCGGTTATCTGTCTCTGGAGGAACCGGTTTCCGCAAGACATGGTTAGCAAGGGGTGTGCCATGGCCATTTGGAAACTCTGTGAAAAAATAACGTTCTGAAAATAAAGAGAAAATTGTTTTGGTTGTGGTGGTGCTGACCGGGATGTGGTTTTTGGGAAGGTGCAAAAAAGCGACCGGGTATCGCAGTTGCACCGGCGGGGGCGCAGATGTGAGACTTGCAGGTGCCGGTCCGGTGGTTTGGTCACCGGACCGGCGAAGATTAGTGGTACTGGAACGGGTTACATCCGTTCATAGGCACACCGGATCAGACTGGTGGTGGTTTCCCATGAGATGCACTCATCTGTTATGGAAACACCGTACTTGAGGCTGCCGGCGTCTCCGTTGCATTTGCATTTTTGATTGCCCTCCACCAGGTTGCTTTCCAACATCAGGCCGATGATTTTCTCGTTTCCGTCCAGACGCTGATCCACGGCGCTTTTGAATACGAAGGACTGTCCCTTGTACTTCTGGCCGGAGTTGTCGTGGGAGCAGTCAATCACAATACCGTCAAGGAGTTCCTTTTCTCTGAGGCGGTCCTGGGCTTTGCCCACGGATACCGGGTCGTAGTTCGGGGTGGGGCCCCCGCGCAGAACGATATGGCCATAGGGGTTACCCGTGGTGGACACCACTGAGCATACGCCTTCGGGATCAATACCCAGGAAATGCTGGGGGGCGCCGGAGGCCTGCATGGCATTCATCGCCACCGTAAGACTGCCGTCTGTACCGTTTTTGAAACCCACGGGCATGGACAGGCCGGAAGCCATTTCCCTGTGGGTCTGGGATTCCGTGGTTCTTGCACCGATGGCCACCCAGGTCAACAACCCTGCGATGTACTGGGGGGTAATGGTGTCCAGAATTTCGGTGGCAGTGGGCAGCCCCATGCCGTTGATGTCCAGCAGGAGAGACCGTGCCCGGCGGAGTCCCTCATCCACATTATAGGTGGAGTCCAGGTAGGGGTCATTGATCATCCCCTTCCAGCCCACTGTTGTCCTGGGTTTTTCAAAGTAGACCCGCATCACCAGGTTGATTTTATCCTTTACCTCTTCCCTGAGATCTTTCATTCTGCGGGCATATTCCATGGCGGCATCCACATCGTGGATAGAGCAGGGGCCGGCAATGACCAGCAGGCGTTTGTCTTTGCCGGTCAGAATGTTCTCAACATCCTTGCGGCCCTGGATAACGGTGTTTGCGGCTGTGTCAGGCACCGGCAGTTCCTCTTTCATTTTTGCCGGCGGGGTGAGGGGCTTGAACGCTTTGACGTTTACATCGTAGGTCTGTTTCATGGCAAATCCTTTTTGTGCAGGTTGTCTTTGCCTGAAACTTTAAATAAAAAAGCCGCAGGCAGTGTCTGCCTGCGGCTTGGGGTATCGGAAAAAATCAGCGCACCGCAGACAGGCCGGTAAAAAAGTAATACCAGAAATAAAAATAAAACCTGTCTGCTTTGCAAAAATTCATAATTACCTCTAAAAGTTCAATTCCACTTAGCTAAACCATATATCTTTTGGGGTGTCAAGAAAAAATATAGATAAAATATTTCGTTTTTTCAGATGGTTAGTGAAATGTTAGCCCAAAGGGGTGTGATCTGATCAACCATTGAAATAGAAGCCGTGCGGGGCTGTCTGTCCGGGATATCAATCCAACCAATTGTTATCCAACCGTTTTGGTGAGGGGATTCAAATACTTTATCGCTTCTCCGCTGTTTTTATCGTAGACGGATCAACGATATGAATACCGGTGAAGGAAATGTGAGTATTTTGAGTGGATGTCCCATATCTGTGATTTCCCCAATTGATTTCCCCGGTATTTGAATGTATATCACTCAAAGTTTTATAATTTTGAATGATGGCAGTCCTCAAATGACAAAACGATTCTTTTTTTCATGCATCCCTATTGTTCTGCTATGCCTGGCCTGTTTCGCCGGGTGTGTGCAGGCGGTTGCAACACCTGTTGCCAAAGAGGGGATGCTGGACCTTCGAAGCTGGTCGTTTGGTGACAAAGGTAATATTCGGCTGAACGGGGAGTGGCAGTTCTATTGGCGGCAGTTGGTGCCTCCGGCTGAACTTCAAAACAGCCCCGGCCCCCCATCCACCGGAGCCATCCGGGTACCCGGCCGCTGGAACGGATTTCCCACGGCCGGAGGTGAAGCAACCGGAGAGGGCTATGCCACCTACCATCTCAGGGTGCAGCTTCCGGAAGGCCGGCATCGGCTGGGCCTGAAGCTCCTTGACATGGCATCTGCCTTTACCCTCTATATAGACGGCAAAAAGCTGGTATCATCAGGGCATCCCGGCACAAGCCGGGAAACCAGCCAACCGGCCTATCGGCCCCAGGTTGTCGATGTCGGCCCAAAGTCCGGCGCGCTTGATATTGTTTTCCACGTGTCCAATTTCCATCATTGGCAGGGGGGCTTCTGGGAACCTGTGTACCTGGGGGAACTAAGCGATATCCAATGGCAGCGGGAGTGGTCTTTGTTTCTGGATTTTATCCTGCTGGGCTGTATCGTGATCATGGGTGTTTATCACCTGGGGATGTTTGCCATCCGGACAAGAAATCGATCCCTGCTCTACTTCGCCCTGTTCAACCTGCTTGTTGCGGTACGGATGCTGGCCACGGATGAGCGGTTTCTGAGCCAATTATTTCCCACACTGGGATTCAGAGCAGAACTGTCCATCGTATACATATCCTTTTTTCTTGTACTGCCTGTTTTTGCGCAATATGTCTATGCCCTTTTTCCGGAAGACACCTCAAAACGGGTGGTTCGCTTCATCTGGACGGTTTCGGTGGGTCTCAGTCTTTTTGTTCTGGCCGCACCGCTGCCGCTTTTCACCCGGGTCATGCCGCCGTTTCAGATCTTTACCATCGGGGTGATCACTTACGGGGCCTGGGTTGCAGTTCGGGCGGTATGGTACAAACGTCAGGGGGGGATGACGTTTCTTGGGGGATTTATCATACTGGCGGTGGTCATTATCAACGACATCCTTTATACCCGCCAGATCATAGGAACCGGTCATTATGTCCCCTGGGGATTTTTTCTGTTTATTTTTTCCCAGGCCCTTCTCATTTACCAGCGGTTTGCCCGTGCCTTCAATACCGTTGAAAAGCAATGGCGGGAGCTGGCACGAACCAATGTCAAGTACCAGACCGAGCTGAAACAGCGGCGGCTTACCCAGGATGCATTGAGGGCATCTGAACAACAGTACCGGAGCCTGATAGAGAACTCCGCTGACGGGATCTGCATTGTCAGAACGAGTGTCATCGTTTATGCAAATCCCAGGTTTATCGGAATGTTTGAGATCGACGAAAACCGGTTCGGGCAGCAGACATTTATGGCACTGGTCCATATCAATGACAGGGAGCGGCTGGCAGATATATACAAGGACTGGACGCAGGATGGAATGGCCCCCAGATCATTCAGCATCAGGGGGAATGACAGGGATGACAAACCCCGCCACCTGGAAATCAGCGTCTCTGCCATTGACTGGGAAAAGGAACCGGGGGTGCTGACCCTTGTGCGGGACGTCACTGAGCAGGTACGTACGCGGGAACTGCTGTTCCAATCTGAAAAAATGCTTTCCATCGGCGGCCTGGCCGCCGGTATGGCCCACGAAATCAATAACCCCCTGGCCGGCATGATGACCAACGCCCAATTGGTTCAGCGCCGGATGACGCCTGACAAACCTGCCAATGTGAATGCCGCCGGCCGTCTCGGTGTATCGCTGGCTGATGTCGGGCGGTATGCGGATGACAGGGGGATATACAAAAGCCTGCAGCATATTGTCACTGCAGGGCGGCATGCGGCTGAGATCGTGGAAAATATGCTGAGCTTTGCCAGGAAATCCACCGCTGAGAAGACCCCCTGGCTGCTGGACGATATCGTTGACAAGGCCCTGGTGCTTGCCAACAATGATTTTAAGTTGAAAACGCAGTACGATTTCAGAAGCATACGGATTGAAAAGCAGATTGAGTCGTCTATGGGACCGGTGTTGTGCGAAGAGTCCAAGATTCGTCAGGTGCTGTTGAATCTGTTTAAAAATGCTGCCCAGGCCATGGCTTCAGATTCCATAAACGGTACAGACCCAGAGATTAGAATACGGCTGTTCAGTGAGGGGGGCATGGCCTGCCTGATGATCCGGGACAATGGTCCCGGGATGCCGGAGGCCGTTCGTAAGAGGATTTTTGAACCCTTTTTT
>JAKSBB010000293.1 GCA_022361315.1 Desulfobacterales bacterium | reverse complement strand
CAGGTATTCAAACGCCGGACCGATATCGTTGCCAGGTACGGCGGTGAAGAGTTTGTGATACTGATTGAGGAGGCCGGTGACGGACGCGCCGTGGATCTTTCGGAACGATTCCGGCAGCAGATGGCCGATATACGGCTGCGGTTCGAATCCCACACCATCCGGGCCACGGTCTCTTTAGGGGTGGCAGAGACGATCCCCACAGCCGATGCGCAGCGGGATTCCCTGCTTGCCCGGGCCGATGCCATGCTCTACAAGGCCAAGCAGAACGGCCGGAACCGTGTGGCCGTCCATACCGGTTGATTCCTTTGGATTATTTACTTGTTTTTGGCGATGACCCAGACAGCATGAACCATACCGGGGATGAAGAACATCAGGGTCAGCAGGAGATTCAGCCAGAAGTGCTTGCCCAGTCCCACCTGAAAGAAAACCCCCAGCGGCGGGAGAAAAAATGCAACGACTATTTTCAATAATTCCATATCCATTCCTCTTTTTTAATTCTGATTCCGGCGGTCATCGATAACAGATCTTCGCAGATACCGAAGTTGACCATCGTATACTTTTAACAAAAACTGTTCTCCTGCAAAAGAAATATTCCGGTGCCCTATATTATTATTGGACAAATCATCATACCGGGCTTAGGTTAGTACCTTAATTGTCTGACACATATCCTAATTCTGGGTATAGATTTAAATCACCGGGAATCCGGTACAACAGGCTCTGAGAATGACCGTAACGAAATGGTATCAGGGGTCTGGAAGGAAATTAATTATGACAGAAGCCATCAAATCAGGGGATACCATTGCCGTGGATTACACCGGTAAGCTTGAAGACGGTGAGGTCTTTGACACCTCTGAAGGGAAAACACCCCTGACGTTTACCGTAGGGGCCGGCATGCTGATTAAAGGGTTTGACGAAGCCGTCGTGGGCATGAAAAAAGGGGAGTCCAAAACTGTTACGATTCCCCCTGAAATGGGATACGGCCCCAGAAACGAAGAGGCTATGGTGGAAATCCCCAGAGATCAGATCCCGGAAGACCTGCCCCTTCAGGAAGGTATTCAGCTTCAGCTTCAGGATCCCCAGGGCCGCCCGGTCCCGGCAATTGTGGCTGAAATTACCGACGAGATGGTAAAGATGGACGTCAACCATTTTCTGGCCGGTAAAACCCTGGTCTTTGACATCACCATTGCCGACACCGGTCTGGAACCCCCGGCCCATGGCTGCGGTTGCCCCAGCGCCGGTGACTGTGATGATAAAGCCGGTGACTGCGGTTCCGGTTG
Organism: Desulfobacterales bacterium; assembly: GCA_022361315.1. Next base: position 2,256 of record JAKSBB010000293.1, on the reverse strand, counting down.
CGGTGGCGGATGCCACTAATCACCCGACCACAATCGGTTTAATGACATACAACACCCCGGTGCCGGTGCTAAACCCGGACCGGGGTGTTTATTTTTAGTATAACTTCACGAGTTGGGATCAGGTGGTTTCCGGCTTTTTGTGATAACTGCCCATGCCTTTGTGGGCGTCTTTAAAGGCGTCCCATTCCCCTGGGTTCAGCTGACCGCTACCGTCGTTGTCCAGTCTGGCGAACCCTTCCCGGGTAACCCTGGGGAAAACCACCTTGAATTCCTCAAAGCTGACACCACCGCTCTGATCCGCGTCCATGTCCTGAAAATCGGTGCCTGTAATCCGTCCCATATTGTGGGGATCTTTTTTGGCATGGGAACTGCCGCAGTCCGCGTAGGCGATGGCACCTGCCCAGGACAATCCGGTAACAAGAAAGAATGCCAGGGTGAGTATGGCGATTTTGATGACTTTTTCTGATTTTTTCATATGGGCTTCTCCAAAAGCACGTTTATTGTTCGGGGACCGGAAGTTTTCCGGTGGCTAAGATGTTAGGATGTGTATTTGCAAGGTGGGTGCCAGGCAAGGAGAAGACCGTGCAGGAAGGGGATTCGCAATTGACTGTTCTTGTGTGGGTGTCTCAGGAGACATTGTTTCTGAGACATGATCCGTCAAGTGTCTCAGAATGCCTGTCTCATAAAAAAGGCCGGCATCGGGTGCTGCCCGATGCCGGCCTGTAGCTGATTCGTTCTCTTTTCGAAGGATCGAGTTAGCCGTTGATGCTTTCCTGAAGTTTCTGTGCATCGTCAAACTTGGCAAGTGTTTCTTCGCTGGGGGTTTCGGTGAACTTGGACACGATCACGATGGCGGCAAAGGCCAGGATGAATCCGGGCAGCAGTTCATAAAAGTACTCCCCTTGGATTTTGATATAGTTCTTCACGATGAAAATCGTTGCCGCGCCAACGATCATGCCGGCCAGGGCACCGTATTTGGTCACCCCTCTCCAGCACAGGGAAAGGATGACCAGGGGGCCGAATGCCGCCCCAAAACCGCCCCAGGCATAGCCCACCATGGAGAGAATGGAGCCGCTGTCATTGGAAGCGATAATATAGGCCAGCAGGGCAAATCCCACGACGCCGAAGCGGCTGATCCAGGCCTTGGCTTTTTCGTCGTATTTTTCAAAGAACGGCAGGTCTTCGGTGAGGGAGGAGGTCAGTACCAGGAGCTGGGAGTCGGCAGTGGACATCACTGCTGCCATTACCGCTGCCAGGACAAATCCGCCGAAGAGGGGATGAAACAGGGCCGTGGTCAGGGCCAGGAAAATTCTTTCTTTGTTGCCGTCGGGGCCGGCCACGCCGGGCAGGGGATTGACTTCGTTGTAGCCGATACCGATGATGCCGATGATTGTGGCCAGGATGAGGCAGACCACCATCCAGGAGATACCGATGCGGCGGGCGGAGGGAACAGCTTCTACGCTTTTGATACCGATGAAACGTGCCAGGATATGGGGCTGGCCGAAATAACCGAATCCCCAGGCCATGAGAGAGGCGCCGGTAATCCAGGACGTGGTCCATTTAAATGCATCCGGTTTAATGGAAACAATGTCTGCACCGGTACCGGTGATGGCGAAGTAACCCAGCAGGGCGCAGAAAATCAGGGCGCAGAGCATCAGCAAGCCCTGGATCAGGTCGGTCCAGCAGACCGCCATATATCCGCCCAGGAAGGTGTAGGAGACAACCACAAAGGTGGTAACCAGCAATGCCGTATGTTCGGTGGCACCGAAACTGTGGGCAAAGAGGAGGGTGCCGCCCTTAAGACCGGAGGCCACATAAAGGGTAAAGAAAACCAGGATAACCACGGTGGAAACAATTTTCAGCAGACCGGATTCGTCGTCAAAGCGTCTGGAAATGAATTTGGGAAGCGTAACCGTATCATAACTTTCGGTCAGGGCTCTCAGGCGGCCGGCAACCACCAGCCAGTTGATGTAGGCACCGAGAACAAGGCCCAGGGAAATCCAGACCCCTTCCACAAGTCCGCTGGCAAAGACCGCACCCGGAAGACCGAGCAGCAGCCAGCTTGACATATCAGAGGCACCGGCCGAAATAGCTGTGGTGGCAGGTCCGAGGGTACGCCCCCCGATTAAGAAATCCTCGTTGTTGTTGGTGCGTTTCATTGAATAATATCCGATGCCCAGCATCAGCAGCAGATAAAGTCCAAACTGTACGTATAAAATTCCCATGTTTTTCCTGTTCCCTTCTTTAGTTTTTTTT
>JAKSBB010000377.1 GCA_022361315.1 Desulfobacterales bacterium | reverse complement strand
TCCTTCTGGCCCCCAGCCTCAGTCTGAGATTTTATGTCCATCTGATGCATCCCATGGCCCATGTTGTGACCGCCATCCCCTCCCGAACGCCAAAAGCCTACCGGGCGAATTCCCCCGCTACGGCGTCTGCTGCGTATCGGGCGTTGTTCGGTCTTCTCGGCAGCTTTCATTCTTTTCATACGCTGGAAGCCATCAATATGAAGACATTGGTGCTGATGCACAGGAATGACGAGGTGGTCTCATTCAGCGGGATCAAGGGAATGATCACTAATTACGGTTTGGACCGATGGCAGATGGTGTCCATTGAAAATCACAACAGCCGGCTTCAATCGGATTTTAAACATATGATCATTGATCCGTTCTCACTGGGAGACCGGGGCTGGCGTTTTGTGACCCATTCCATTACCCGGTTTGTTTCGGAATTATGATCCGGATTTCTGTGGGTTACAATTTTTTGTCAGACCCTTTAGGGGAATGATAAAACATGATATGAATTTATTATTAGCCAAAAATCGTTAGTGCCACCAAAACTTGTCAAAAGGAGTTTTCATCATGGGCGATGCCATACGGAATCTTCGCATTCGGTTTTACGGTGTTCAGGGCAGCGGGTCTACCTTTCCCTCCCGCGAAGAATTAAACGCACTTCAGGAGTTGACGGATTATGAACTGCTCAACGCCGTGTTTAAGGATATTTCAAGTCGGATGGACGAAGATAACCGCCTGGACACTTCCCTGGAAGATTACCTGGGCGGTCCGGTGAACCGGAAAACCCTTTTAAAGTACAGGGACCGTTTTGATATTGATATGCCCCGGATTTACGGGGGCTGGACCACCTGCATCCATGTGGAAACGGCGGACGGCTACGATATCGTCCTGGACTGCGGCTCCGGATTCAGGAACTGCGCCAAGGATCTCCAGGCCAAATGGGGGGGGAAGAAGAAACGCGAACTCCATATATTCGGCAGCCATTCCCACTTCGACCATACCGAAGGCTTTGACCAGGCTGCGGTCTGTTTCGATCCCCGAAACACCCTGATCATCCACGGCAACTATCAGTATCTTTACTCCCTGAACTCCTACCTGGGGATTTTTTCCCGCCATGTACCCGAAGATGTTTTGGGGCTGCAGACCCCCATCAATTTCTCCAACATGCCGGGGACGTTCAAGGGGATTGAAATCCGGGATATGTCAGACCCCGTAGTGTCTGCCCGTCAGAAAAGCGTCCACTGGGACCTGCACGATGT
>JAKSBB010000959.1 GCA_022361315.1 Desulfobacterales bacterium | reverse complement strand
CCGTCGGACCTAAACGCCGGTAAAAAAGGATGACCGACCCATGTCAGATTATACCATCACAACCCTGCTTCAGGAGGTTGAAAAAGACCTTGGTATGGCAGAAGGCGCCCTTGCCCTTGATAAAAACAACCAGTCCCTTGTCCGGATTGACGAGGGTGACACCATTGTCTCCATGGACTACCTGCCCGACCTGGACCGCCTGATCCTCTCTGCCGAATTAGATCCCCTCCCGAAATCCGCTGTGCAGGATTTCCACAAAGCCATGCTCCGGATCAATTTCCTCAACGTGCTGGATGAAGACACCGGCGGGATCACCTTCGGCCTGGAACCAGCACACGACCTTCCCGTTCTCATCCGTCAGGCGAGACCTGACCGGTTGAGGGCGCCTGACCTTATCCATATCATCGAGACCCTGTCCGACCTGGCCCTGGAAATGAACCTGGCCCTGAAACAAGCCCGGGATTTTGAGAAGGATATACCAGCCGATACCGGGCCCGCCTTTCCCGTGGGGGGAGCCGGTTTCATTCGCGTCTGATGCAAATAAAACCGGTTCCCGGTATCCCCACTTATTCCGGGCCGCCGTGGTGTTCTGTATCGTTTTTTTACCTGTTTGTTATTTGTCTATATTGCCGAAGGCATCCCCGTCCCCGTCCGGACTCTGCTCCCGCAGTTCCATGGGCAGGACCACGTTGAGGAATATAGCAGTCAGGCCGCCGGTGGTAATGGCAGACCCGAAGATCTGCTGGATGAGCTTGGGAAAGATCTGGAGGATCTCCGGACGGAACGCCACGCCCAGCCCCAGTCCCAGGGAGATGGCCATGATCAGGACACCCCGGCGGTCAATGATACTGGAGGCGATGATCCGGATACCGGAGGCCGCCACCGTGCCAAACATGATGATGGTGGCACCGCCGAGCACAGCGTTGGGGATGATGGAAAAGAGCCCGCCCACCATGGGGAACAGGCCGAACAGCACCAGGAGGCCGGCAATATAATAGCCCACATGGCGGCTGGCCACGCCGGTCATCTGGATGACGCCGTTGTTCTGGCTGAAGGTGGTGTTGGGAAAGGAGTTGAACACCGCGGCAATGGCCGAGTTCACCCCGTCACCGAATACCCCGCCGGAGATCCGCTTCATATAGACGTCCCCCTCAATGGGTTCGCCGGAAACCATGGAGGTGGCGGTGAGGTCGCCGATGGACTCCACCGTGGTGATCAGGAAGAGCAGCGCCATGGGGATAACGTGGCCCCAGGAAATATAAAACCCGAACTTAAAGGGAACCGGCGCGGCAAAGGCAGACAGGGAGGCCAGCTTGCCGAACTGCACCAGCCCCATGGCCGCCGCCACGGTATACCCCAGTACCAGGCCGATGACAATGGCCCCCATGCGCAGCCACTGGTTTTTGCTGCGGTTCAGGGCGATGATGGTGACCAGCACCACCAGAGCCAGGAAGAGGTTGCCGGCGTTGCCGTAAACTTCCGGTTTGTTGGTCAGCAGCCACTGGCCGCCGCCGATGTCTGTGATACCCACGCGGATCAGGGACAGGCCGATGAGGGTCACCACAATGCCGCTGACCAGCGGGGTGATGATCCGCCGCAGCAGGGGGATAAACCGGCTGAAGATCATCTCCACCGGTGAACAGATCAGAGCCACGCCAAAGATGGTGCCCAGGGCCTGCTCCGGCGTGCCGCCGGCCGCTTTAACGGAAAGGCCGATGCCGATGGACAGCCCTAAAAATGTGAAACTGGTGCCCTGGATGCTGAGCAGACCGGACCCCACCGGCCCGAACCGCCGCACCTGGATAAAGGTGGCCACACCGGAAACGAAGAGGGACATGCTGATTAAATAGGCCCGGTACTCCGGCGGCATCTGCAGGGCGCCGCCGATGATCAAAGGCGGGGTGATGATGCCGATAAAAATGGCCAGCAGATGCTGGAGGGCGGCCAGAAATGCCTGGGGTGCAGGGGGCCTGTCGTTCAGGCCCAGGATAATCTCGGGTTTGCTCACGGGTGGTATCTCCTTAAGTTTTTTAACAAAAATCGTACTATACACGGATTTGCTTTGATTTAAAATGAACGGCATTGAAAATATCGTTCTCAGCCCTTATCAACATCTTCCGGTGCCTTGCACTCAAAGAGATCCGGCAGTTCCTCCTGGGTTTCCAGCCTGCCGTCCAGGGCATCGTTGGTGTCGGCCAGGCGTTCTCCCAGAATCCGGCTGATGTTGAAATTCAGTTTGGACACGATGTAAGGAAAGAACTTCAGGTCGGCCTCAAGCTTTTTGTAATCGAACCGGAGCACCTCCATCTCACTGGTGGCCCGGACATCTGCGGTTCTGCGAATCTCCCGGACAAAGCCGATCTCACCAAAAATCTGTCCCGGCCCCAGCTTCGCCAGGCAGCGTTCCTCTTCCTTTGTTCTCCTGAGGACATCGGCCCCGCCGGAAAGGATCAGGTACATGCTCCTGCCCGTGCTGCCCTTTTCAATCAGCAGATCCCCCTTTTCAAAGGTGTTGAGTTCCGAGATCAGAATGGCCTTGCGGATCTGGTAGTGGGTCATGCCCCGGAACAGGGGGCTGTCCTCCAGCACATCCCGCCGCATCTTCAGGGTCAGGATTTCATAGAGGCCCACCAGACGAACTTTGGACATGATAATGGGGGTGATGAAGAGGTTGGCGAACAGGGCCGCGATCATGGTGGCGGCGGCCAGGGCGCCGAACTGGGCGATGATGGTGAAATCCGAATAGAGCAGGATACCGAACCCCAGGGCCAGGGCCAGGCTGGTGGTGACCATGGGCACCGCCTCCTGACGGACGGTGTCAAGCACAGCCCCTTCGTAATCCGACGTCCGCCGGCAAAGGGCATTGTACCGGGCAAACAGGTGGAGGGTGCCGTCGATGGCAATGCCGATGGAAATCACCGCCACCATGGCGGTTCCCGGATTCAGGGAGATACCCAGAAGCCCCATGGTACCGAACATCAGCATCACGGGAATCAGGCAGGGAATCAGGGCCACCACACCGCCGCGGAAGGAGGTGAACATGACCGAGGTAATAATGAAAATCACCCCCACCAGCAGGGCCAGGGAGCCGGCCTGGGCCGCCACCAGTTCCCGGGCGGCGGCATTGATCATCAGGTTTTCCCCCACAATGTGGGTGCGCATGCCGGGGCCTGCAATTTCCGGAATCACGGCGGCCAGTTCCGACACATAGGCATTGAGGCGTGAGGCATCCGAGATTTGATGGCGAACCACGATACAGGCCTTGGTCAGGTCGTGGCTCACGTAATTCTTGATATCCCGGCGGTGGAAAAAAGTCAGGTACTGGGCCGTCAGCTCCCGGGTGGCCGGCACCTTGAAAGCCTTGGGGTCGCCGTTGTTGAACTCACGGTTCACAAAGGAAAGCTGATCGGCCAGGGAGAGGCTGGAATCAAACACCCCCTGTTTTTCCATAAAATTCTGGATCTCCGACAGCTTCCGGATATTGTCCGGCACCAGGAAGGGCCGGTCCTCACCGGTTTCCGGGTCGGCGGTCAGGGTGATGTAGAAAAACTTCATCCCGGCCAGGTGGCGGTGGATGGTCCGGACATCCTCTATCAGGGGCTGATCCTGGCGGAAATAGGACAGGGGATCATTGGTGATGCCAAGGTCTTTACCCGCATAGAGGCTGAAGCCGCAGAGGATGGCCGTGGTCAGAAGGATGGTGCCCGGAAACCGCCTGCCGGTGGAAACAAACATTTTTACAAAGAGGCCGGGCAACCCTTTCATGCCGTCGGCGGCTCCCCGGCTGTGCGGACTGCCTGAGGCCTTTAGGGGGCCGGCAACGGAAAGGGCCAGGGGCACCAGGGTGATGGTGATAAACCCGTTGGCAAGCACCGCGATGGTGGCGGCCAGGGCAAATTCCCGGATCATCCCCAGGGTGTTCACCATGTTGGCGGCAAACCCCAGGGCCGTGGTCACCAGGGTCAGCAGCACGGGTACCGCCAGGTGGCGCATCATGAAACGGGCTGCGGTGTACCGCCGGTCCCGCCGGGTTGCCCCGGAAGCCGGTTCCTCACTGCCAAGCCCCTGGAAATAGGCGGCCATCATATGGGTATCTTCGGTGGACCCGATGACCACGATCAGGGAGGGCAGCATGGCCGACAGGATATTCAGGGGAATGGACAGCCATCCCATAATGCCGAAGGTCCAGACGATACTCATGCCGGAGGTGATCAGCGGCACCAGGGCGGCGAACCCGGACCGCATGAACACCAGGATGGAAAAGACAAGAATCCCGGCAGACAGGGGGGCCAGCAGACGCAAATCCTTGAACAGCACGGCGGTCAGTTCCGTGTTTACCCTGGCCTCACCCACCTGGAACAGGCGGTTGAACTGGCCATGAAAACGGGACAGAACAGATTCCATTTCCCCGTTGATGTCTGCACTGGTATGTTCCCCTTTGCCGTATACGGACACCAGGATCGCCATGGCCTTTCCGTCGTCGGAGATGAGGTTGCCCGCCAGAAAAGGATGGTGTTTGATCCGGGCAATGGCCTTATCCAGTTCCGCCCGGGTTTTGGGTGCCCCGTTCATGACCATGCCCGAGTCGATCCTTGCGCCGGATCCGTCTACCCCGCTGCCGGATCCCCGGATGCTTCTGATGGTGAAAATATCTTCCACCCGGCGGACAAAGGCCAGGTCTTCCAGGTCATTGTGAAGCTGCTCGAGAACGGCCAGCTTCTCCAGGGTCAGCAACTGCTCATCCCCGGCATAGACAATGATCCGGTCGTCGGTGCCGAACTCCCGGATCACCTGTTCATACAACCGCCGGTCCGGATGATTGTCCGGAACCAGGCTGGTGAACCCCGTATCCACCCGGAGCTGGGTCAGCCCGGTGGCGGCGGCCCAGGTGATAACGGCAAGAAACAACAGGGTAAGGGTGCGGTGTCGGGCGCCGGTCATCAGAAAGTTTAGAAACATATGGGTATCCCTATGGTTGTCCTGTCTAAAAAATATTCAGGCTCATTTGGTTGGGGGCGGTTCAGCCGTTTCCGGTCCGGAGGGGTCTTCGCCGGTTTCCTTGTCACGTCTCCCCTCGGGAAGGATGAATACCTCCGGCCGGACCAGTTCCTCGGAAAGCACACGGCGGTCCACCTTGATCAGGGTTGCGTGCCCCAGCTGAAGGTTCTCCATCAGCAGCATATTGGCCAGCCAGAGATCCCGGTCGGTTTTCCTGATCTCGTGGCGGGAATACTGACGGGTCAGCCGCCCGGCCCCGTCGAAATAATCGGTCCGGACAATAAACAGGATATCTTTACGGACAAAATGGCGGCGGTGGGGGCCGGAAACAGATCCGGATGATTTCGCATGGGAGGCCTTGGTTCTGTGGGCATCCACCACAAAATAATCCACCTTTTCAATGGTCTGGTCCGGCTGCCGCTTGTATACCGTATGGCCCAGGGGCTCGATAAAATCCGCGATGGTAAAGTCTGTTCCCAGAAAATGGCCGTCCCCTTCCGTACCTGAAATCATCGCCCGGTCCAGGGCCGGCATGTAGAAGCGCTTGTCCATCCGGCCGTCCGGTCTCAAAACAAAGGAGAGGCTCAGCCCCCGCACCTCCCGGGGATAGTCAAAGGTCATGCGGATCCGGACGGTCCGGTCCGGTTCAATCCTGAAGTACTGGCGCAGCTTTCGCACGTTTTTGTTTCCCCCATCGTCCCGTAGAACCATGGTCTGCTCTTCGTATACGTAGGGGAAACCGGCATGACGGTGCACGGCTTCCGTAACGATGTCGCGGCCGGAGAGATCCGATACCTGTGTATCTTCAGCCCAGGCAAAGAAAGGGATGCAGAGCAAAAACAGTATGCAGGCCGGACGGATCACGATCCGGCAGTTCCCCGGGGCATATTCCGGATCTCATTGGCCAGTTCCCGGGCGAAATCCCCCCATAGGGTTTCCATATCCCTGACCACCCGGTCCGTATTCATGGTCGCTGTGGGACCGGAAGAACCTGATCCGGCAAATTCGGACATTCTGGCCATAGAGAACGTCTTCCCCCGGGACAGCCGCCACTGGACGGAAAGCTTTACAACACCCGCTTCATCCGCCTCAAACCCCATGATCTCCACCTCCACACGGGCATCCGGAGCAACCTGCGGCCGGAACGGGGCCATGGTGACATTGGGGGTGTCCAGGAGAAAGGCCAGGTTGCCGGCCAGGGTCCGCATCAGGTTTTTTCTCAGGTTTCCGGCCCATTGGTGGTATTCGGCCATGGTAAGCCGGTTGCGGCTGTCCCTGACCACGATCTGGGGTTTTTCCAGATACCGGGGCAGCCGGAGGGCGGCGATGTCCACGGAAAGGGCCGCGTCTCCGGTCTCGGCCAATGCCGCATCATAGGCGGCCGGATTGATCAGATAATAATGGGTGGGGGTCACCGGACGGGTGCCGATGCAGCCCGTGAGAACAAGCATCGGCAACAGCAGGACAAGACCGGTTGCAAAACAGGCGTTACGCCGTATGGATGTCAACATAGTTCCTCTCATGGTTAATCTCCGGATGAGGTCTCAGGTGTATGCACCGGCGGCAGCTTGCCGAAGATCACGGAGTTGGGGTTGCGTTCCAGCATATCCACCAGAATCCGGATGGACCGGGCCATTTCCGTAAATTCCCCGGTGAGTTCGATCAGGTGGTATTGGAGCGGGGCATTGGGGTCCAGGTTTTTGTCCACCATATCCAGGGAGTTGCGCAGTTTTTCCAGGGTATCCCTGCCCGACACCAGGGTGGCCTCCAGGCTGTCGGCCATGGGGGTCATATGGTGATCCACCCGGGATAGCACCTTTCGCAGCATGGCAAGGGCCTGGCTGAAGTCGGCCACGGCGGTTTCAATGTCCGCCCGTTCAAGGGCCCGGCCGGCCTGGCTGACGATGTTGCCCGCCCCTTCAAGGGTGGCCACAAGTTCATCCTCGATGCGTTTAATATCCAGGTGTTCCAGTTTATTCAGAATGACCTTTACGGATTCAGTCATCTCCGTCAGGTCTGCCGGGATGGTGGGCAGCTCCGGAAAGGGCACCTCCGCCCCCACCAGGTTCAGCGGGGCTTCCGGATGCATATCCAGGGCAATGAAAAGCTGTCCGGTGAGCAGGCTGCCGGTTTCAAGCCGGGCACGCAGCCCGTCCTGAATCATGTTTTCCAGTGTTTCCAAAGGGGTGATCTTCGCCATCTGTGCGTCCGTGAGGAAGCGTTCCGGTTCGATCTCCACCAGCACCGGGATTTTAAAGGTCTGGCTTTTGCGGTCGTAGGCCAGGCGCAGTTCCTTGACCTGCCCCACCCGGATGCCTTTGAATTCCACCGGCGCCCCCTGGGACAGGCCCCGCACCGAAGAATCAAAGAACAGCACACAGGTGAGTTTACGGATATATTCGGCCGCCTCTATGGCCCGGTAATCGTCGTACAGGGTAAACACCAGTCCGCTGACGTCCGACAGCGTCTCTTCCTTAATGGTTTTCGGCGTTTCCGGGGTTTCAAAGGCAATGCCCCCGTAGATGAGGGACGTCAGCGACCGGGTCCGCAGCTGAATGCCCGAGGCATCCATGGACAGGTCCACCCCGCTGATGTTCCAGAACCGGGTATTCCCCTTGATCAGACGGTCATAGGGGGCCTTGATAAAGGTATGAACAAAGATGCTTTTCCGGTCGTTGCCCAGTTCCCAGCCCTGGACTTCACCGGCCAGGATGCCCTGGAAGTAAATGGGAGACCCCGTATCGATTGAGTTAAGCGTGTGGGTGACCAGCAGGAATTTGGTGCCGGGCACATCGGCCTTGACCACCGGGGGCACCTCCAGTCCTTCAAACCTGTCCTGAACCTCTCCCATGCCCGGTTCCACCTCGATATAGGCCCCGGACACCAGGGTTTCAAGACCGCTGGCCCCTTTCAGGCTCAGGCGGGGTTTCACCACCCAAAACTTAGCCCCCCTGCCCAGGAAATGCTCGGTGCCGCTGTTCATGGAGACCTCCAGCACCACCTTTGAAAAATCTTCTGAAAACCGGACATCATCCACCTTGCCGATGTCGATATCCTTATACTTGATCCGGGTTTTACCCGCCTCAATACCGGTGGCGGCCTTAAAGGTGATTTCAATGCGGGGACCCTGTTCGGACAGGGTTTTATAGATCAGCCAGCCGCCGACGATCAGGGTAAGTATGGGAATCACCCACACCATGGAAATGCCGGATCTGGAAGTGACTTCCGGCTCAGGAGGAAGCGTACCGCTGTTATCCGTTGTCATGTCTGCCTTTCAAGATTGTCCCAGATCAGTCTGGGGTCAAAACGCATGGCCGCCATCATGGTCATCACCACCACGGCCCCGAAAAAGCTCATACCGACTTCCGCCCGGACATCCGCCAGAAGTCCTAAATTCACAAGTCCCACCAGGACAGCCACCACATAGACGTCCACCATGGACCAGGCACCGATAACCTCCGTGACCCGGTAGAGAAAGGTTCTGTCCCTGGGGCGCCATTTCCAGCCCTGCTGCACGGAAATCAACAGCCCGGAGAGGATGACCAGTTTTAACGCCGGCACCATGATGCTGGCAAAGAAAATGATGAGGGCAAGTCCCGAAGACCCCTGCTCTATGAGGAAAACCACCCCGCCGAGAATGGTGGAAGATACCCCTTTCTGCCCCAGCTGATGCATGGTCATGGCCGGGTACAGGTTGGCAGGTATAAACAGGATAACGGCCGAAATCAGCAGCGCCCAGGTCTGCTGGAGACTGGCCCCCGTTCTGGAGTGCACCGGTCTTTGGCACCGGTCACATGCCTGGCCGTGATCTCCGGTATCCTGCAGCAGTTTTCCGCAGGTGTGGCAGGAGATCAGCCCCAGTTGGGCTGCTGTGGGGCCCTCTGCACCCGGATGGATGAAATGTCCGGATCCGCCAGGCAAGTCCACCGTTTCATTTCGTTCCGGTTCCATCCGCGCCCACACCTCCTCGGGGTCCAGGCTGGCGTGGGCTGCGGCCAGCACAACCATCAGGG
>JAKSBB010001214.1 GCA_022361315.1 Desulfobacterales bacterium | reverse complement strand
CTTGGTGTGGGCGTTTGCGTAATCCTTGAAATTGTACCCGTACTTAAGGTGGATGGCCTCCAGCAGGAGTTTAATTTCTATGGCTTCGTTCTCTTCTTTGGTGTTGTCGGTCATGCGTACAGCCATACCCTGAGCATTGAAATCAATTTATCCGTGTCCACTGGCTTGGCCAGGTAGTCGTTGGCACCGGCGTCAATGCACTTTTTCCGGTCCCCTTTCATGGCCTTGGCCGTGAGCGCAATGATGGGCATCCGCTTGTGGGTTTTGCGAATCTCCTCCATGGCCTCGTATCCGTCCATCCGGGGCATCATGATATCCATAAGGATGATATCTATTTCGGCATTGGCACGGGTTTTCTCCACCCCTTCCACCCCGTCTCTGGCGATGAGGATGTTCATGTCCTTCTCTTCCAGCACCGAGGTGAGGGCAAATACGTTCCGCATATCATCATCCACCAGAAGAACGGTTTTATCCTTGAGCACCCTGTCCTTATCATGGGAGAGTTTAAGCATGTCCTGCTTTTCCTTGGGTAGATCCGCCTCCACCCGGTGCAGAAACAGGGCGGATTCTTCCAGCAGGCGTTCGGGAGATCTCACCCCTTTAATGATGATACTCTCCGTATATTTTCGAAGCTGGCTGTCCTCCTCCTGGGTCAGGTCTCTGCCGGTGTAAACAATCACCGGGATCTCCCCGCAGGAAGGATTGTTGCGGATTCTGTCCAGGAGTTCAAAACCGGACATGTCTTCCAGACCGAGATCCAGAATCATGCAGTCATAAAGGTTGCCGGACAACTCTTCATAGGCCTGGGCACCCGTGGTTACCATAACGGTTTCCACATCCCCGCCGCCGATGAGCTCCCGGATACTCTGGGACTGGATTTTATCATCCTCCACCACCAGCAGCTTGCGCACCGGCCGGGTAATGATATTCTCAATTTTCCCGAAGGTTTCCTCCACCTTTTCCATGGTCACAGGCTTGGTGAGAAAGCCCACCGCCCCCATGCGCATGGCATCCATGGAACTGTCCGCCGCCGACATGAAATGGACCGGTATATGCCGGAGATCCGGGTTGCCCTTCAACCGTTCCAATACAGCCCACCCGTCGATGCCGGGCAGACCGATATCCAGAATGATGGCGGAGGGGCGGTAATAATCCGCATAGTGCAGACCGGTTTCCCCGTCCTCGGCAATCACACACTTGAATCCCCGCTCCCGGGCGAAATCCCGCATGATTTTGGCGGAGTTGGGATCATCCTCGATGATCAGCAGACTTTTTCCGCCCGATGACAAATCCTTACGGTCATCGGCAACAAAATCGTGGGCAGGTGCCGGTGGCGGTGCAGCCACAGGGACGGCCACAGTTTCCGGCTGGGGGTCCGGGGCCAGGATAATATCCGGGGCCTTATCTCCGGCAGGACTGCCCGCCGGAGCTGCCGGTGCAGCAGCCACCTTCGGCACCGGGGGAGCCTCAACCACGGGGTCTTTCATGCGTTCGGGAATAATCACGGTAAACACAGATCCCTTACCCTCTTCACTTTCAAGCATGATATATCCGCCCAGCAATTTGCTCAGCTCCCGTGAAATGGAAAGGCCAAGCCCCGTGCCGCCGTATTTCCGGCTGGTGCTGCCGTCGGCCTGTTGAAAGGCTTCAAAGATGACGGCCTGCTGTTCTTTGGGAATACCGATACCGGAATCCCTTACCGCCAGGGCCAGTGCCGTATCCGGTGTGAGATCATACCCCTGGCACAGGGCTTCGGAAGGCCGGGAGATACTCAGGCTGACCCGGCCTTTTTCCGTAAACTTAAAGGCGTTGGTCAGCAGGTTTCTCAAAATCTGCTGGAGCCGCAGGGGGTCGGTGTAAAGGACGTCGGAAACCGTGGGGGCCACCTCGATATCAAAGGCAGTGCCCTTGTCCTCGGCCAGGTTTCTGAATATCCGCTCCAGGTCGGCAATCAGGGTTTTAATCTCCAGATCCTCGAGGACCAGTTCCACCTTACCGGCCTCCACCTTTGACAGGTCCAGAATCTCATTGATCAGGGTCAGCAGGTCCTCTCCGCTGGAATGGATGGCGCCGGCCGATTCCATCTGTTTTTCCGTGAGGTTGCCGTCCCTGTTCCCGGCCAGGAGCTGGGACAGGATCAGGATGCTGTTGAGCGGGGTCCTCAGTTCATGGGACATGTTGGCCAGAAATTCGGACTTGTACTTGGACGCCACCTCAAGCTCTTCGGCCTTGGCCTGGATGGCTTCCTGGGCTTCCAGAAGCTCGATGTTCTTGTTCTGGATATTCTCCTTTTGCTCCGCCAGGGCCTGGGCCTGCTCCTCCAGTTCCTCGTTGGTAACCTGGAGTTCCTCCTGCTGGGCCTGGAGTTCCGCCTCGGATTCCTTCAGGG
>JAKSBB010000053.1 GCA_022361315.1 Desulfobacterales bacterium | reverse complement strand
TCGATCGGCTCTCCTGAATCGTCGGTGCGATGGGGGACTCGGCGGTGTCCAGCGTGTCGGGCTTCTGCTGCTGGCTGGTCATCCACGCCCGCGCCTCGCGCGTCGCCGCGGCCTCGGCCACGGGGTAATCCGGATCGGTCGGCGCGACAGGCGGCGTCTGTTCGACCGGGGCCGCCTCGTTCTGCGGCAGGCGCACGGGTGTGCCGGCCGGCGCCAGGCCGAGGTTGTCTTTCAGCGTGGGGGCGAAGAAGACCTCGCCACAGTGTTCACAGGCGCTCGAGCCGGGCTTGACGGTTTTGCCGCACGCGTGGCAGTAGCCCAGGTGGTGGGCCACGCCCGGCACGTTCTGCGCGATCGACCAGAACTGTCGCGTGGTCGGGCCGCGCAGGATCGTGGTGGCGGTGACCCGGCCGCGCTCGATCTCCTTGACCAGCACCTCGTAGCTGCACCCGGGCCGGAACGGATTGGCGCGGTCGCGCACGAACCACGGACCCATGTGTCCCTGCGTGGCTTTGAGTGACAGCTCATCGAAGTGTCCGCCGCACGCCGTGCAGCGATCGCGGGGCTCGGTCTGGGCGTTGCCGCAGTACGGGCAGAGGATGACACTCGGTTGCTCGGTCACAGGCGCACTCCTGGCCCCGGCCCAAATGCACCGAGGCCTCCCAAGCATAGCCGCACCACGCGGGCTTGGCCAAGGATAAGACGCCCCGCGCCCCGATCCACTGACACTGTAGCCCGTGTTTTGTGACACCCCCGCCAGCGCGTACAATCAGGTTTTTCACGCGTGAGCCGGATCGAACCATGGATATCGAAATCTCCAACCGCATGCACCGCCTGCCCCCTTACATGCTGGGCAAGCTCAAGCAGATGACCTACGACAAGCGCAAGGCCGGTTGTGATGTCATCGACCTGAACATGGGCAACCCCAACGACCCCACGCCGCCGGCGATCGTCGACAAGCTCCAGGAGGCCTCGGCCGACCTGCGCAACCAGCGGTACAGCGCCAGCAAGGGTGTCTACAACCTCCGCCGGGAGGTCGCGCGGAAGTACAAGCGGCTGTGGGGCGTCGACCTCGACCCCGACCGC
>JAKSBB010000449.1 GCA_022361315.1 Desulfobacterales bacterium | reverse complement strand
TTCGGCGAGATCGAATCCGTCAAGGCCACCAGCGACCTCTACACCGGCGTGTCCGGCACCGTCGTCGCCGTCAACGAGGCCCTGCTCGACGACCCCGCCGTCATCAACGAAGACCCCCACGACGCCGGCTGGCTGATCCGTGTCCAGATGGACGACCCCACACAGCTCGACGAACTGCTCGACGGCGAAGCCTACAACGCCAAGTACCCCGGCTGATTCCCTACAGATTCTTCTCGATCAGTTCCCGCTGCATCTGGAATTGCCGATGGCGGATGTCGCTCGGTGACGATCTGAGCAACGCCTCGTCCGACGCCATCCGCGCACGCTCCCAATCCCCATTCAACACGAAGTAATCCGCCATCGCCGACCACGGCTCCGGCGACCCCGGACTCAACTCCATCGCGCGGTGCAACCAACCCAACGCCTCGCTCATCACCCGCCCACGCTCCGCCTCGTCTTCGATCCGGGCTCCCGCCATCACACCGACAATCCCCGCGTCCACGTAGTGGCTCCACTGGTTCGGCTCCAGCTCGATCAAACGGCGATAGACCTCCAGCGCATCGGCGTGTTTGTCTCGCATGATCAACACGTCCAGGTACGCGTACAGGAAATCGACATCGCTCTCCGGCTCGTCGATCGCCACCTCAAACGCCTCCTCCGCGTCTTCCCACTCCTTCACCGTGCCGTACAACCGCGCCAGCCGACGACGATCTTCACGATCTAACTCGCCCGTGTCGCGCCGCTGCTCAAACACCTCGATCTCGGTTCGGATTTCTTCCACGTCCTCCATCATCCCCAGGTACGCCATGATAAACTCCGTGAAACCGGGGCCCATCGCGTGCTGTCGCGCGTACTCCAGGTACTCATCCGCTCTCTCACGATTGCCCCGCTCGTACTCCACCACACCCAGAATCGCATACGGCCCCTGGTTCTGAGGCCACTGGTTCAGCGCCGCGTTCGCCGTGCGCTCCGCGTCGGCCAACAACCTCTGCTTGGCGTGACCCTCCTGCGTCATCGCGTACTCCAGGACCGCCCGCGCCCAGAAGCCCTGAAAACGCCCGCTCGCCGGGTGACGGTCGACCGTGTATGCCTGCAACGTGAAGTTGTTCTCCCAGTGCGGCACGTACACGAACGACGCGTACGCCTGCAAACCGATCACCACCCCCGCCGCA
>JAKSBB010000615.1 GCA_022361315.1 Desulfobacterales bacterium | reverse complement strand
CCAGCATCCCCGGACCGTAAATCATATTGGCACCTGCCAATGCGGGTATTAGTCCGGTAAGGGTCTTTTCGTGGCCGGTTTGGACGTCGGATATTTTTGAATCGCCCTAGCCACCGGCAACATATGAGGGCAGGGCATAGTACCTTGCGAGCCGCGCCACAGCCCCTGAGATAACGGCGCATTCCGGGGTGCCCACGCTGGCTGAGGCCAGCTTCAGATCCATGGCCGTTGTGGAGCTGCCGTAGATCACCGGTGTTCCCCGCCGGGTGAGCTGGGCCAGGGTGATACCGGAGAGGACTTCGGCGTTGTGGTTGACCAGGGTACCTGCCAGGGTCACCGGGGCGGTACCCCCGGCCATGGCCATGGACAGAATGTTACAGACCACGTTGTTCCGGGCCGCCGCCATGATGATCTCACAACAGTCGGTGATCAGGGTGAGCGGACTCACCGGGCAGGTGGTAAAGGAGACCAGTTTGCGCCGTTTAAATGCTTTGGCACCGCCGGCAATGGCCTTGCCCATCTCGATGATCTTTTCCAGGAAATGTCCGTTCACCGGACCGAAAGCGCAGTGCTTGGTTGTATTTGTGAGATAGGCTTCCGCGTTGTGCAGGGCTGCGGCCCCCTGGTCCACGTCGTGGGCCCCCATGGCCTTTTCACAGAAGTCGATCTCCGGCAGATAGTCGATGACCCGGGCGGAGTCAATGAGGTCCTGCTTGGTGGGTTCACGGCTTTCTCCGGTGAAAGGATCGTTGACCAAAACCCCTTCACTGAAATTGGTGAAGTGGACCCGGGTACTTTCCAGCACGATATCGTGTTTGGGGTCCCTTCCGTGGAGAATGACCTTGGACGGGGCCGATCGGATGGCGTCCTCCACCACGTGGGGAGGAATCCTCACTATGTTGCTGTCGTGGTCGACATCTGCGCCGCCCTCCTCAAAGCAGTCCCGGGCAGCTTTGTCTTCCACAAAGACCCCGGTTTCGCTCAGGACTTCGAGGGTGCCGTGGTGAATCTCCTGAAGCTCATCCTCGGTGAGAATGTTGAGACTCAGTCCGGCGCCGAGCTGTCTTCCTGCATGCAGGTTACGTCTCATTAGCACTGTCCTCGCTGATGTTGTGTAAACTAAACAGATTCCGTATTTTCCGAAATCCATTGACCTTTTCCCTTGGTTGCGATACCGCACCAACATCGTTGCAGGGATGCCGGTACAATAAAACATTGACAATCCTATGGAAATTTTTATAGATTTGTCAATCAAAAATTGTCGAACAATATTTGTGGGGGATTTTGCCATCACCGCAGTTTGAATGTATAATTGCCCCTGGCGTCCCGGTGCCTGAAATATAAACGCAGGAAAAGCAGAGGGTTAGCATGAGGGAAGTATTCGGAAATTGCCAGGAAAACGGTTTGGCCGGAGCAGGTAACATATGACAATATCCCAGGAAGAGCAGGCGTACAATAAGATCAAGGCAGCCATCAGCAAGGGCTATATTAAAAAGGGCAGCAAGCTCAAGGAGGTGCCCCTGGCCGGCAGCCTTAACATGAGCCGGGCTACGGTAAAAGGCGCCATCAAGCGCCTGGTGTTCGAAGGGCTGGCCGAGCATATCCCCAACAAGGGGGTCTCTGTGGTCAGCCCCACCCTGGAAGAGATCAACCAGGCCTT
>JAKSBB010001269.1 GCA_022361315.1 Desulfobacterales bacterium | reverse complement strand
GGAGAGGAAATCGGATTGAAACGGCTGGAAGCCAGGCCGGTGGCGACCCTGTGCATCGAGGCCCAGGAAAGGCACGAAAGAATCGAACGCCAATCAAAGACGACATGGTAGACGGGGGTTATCCGGAGGTGTCCAGCACCTGCCTTATCTTCTCCGCCAGTTCGGATTTGTTCAGGGGTTTCATCAAGAATGCGCCCACACCCATTTCATGGGCCTTTGCTTCAGACATCCGTGAGCTGTATCCGGTGCAGATGATGGCGGGGATGTGAGGATTCACCGAAAATATTTCCGCGATGAGCTGATCCCCCGGCATGTCCGGCATGGCCATATCCGAGATGACCAGGTCAAACCGGACGGGATCAGCTTTGATCAGTTCCAGTGCTTCGGCAGGCGCTGTTGTTGAAAAGGCCTCGTACCCCAGGGATGTAAGGTGGCGTTTTCCAAGCCTGGCGAGTGCCGGCTCATCGTCCACATAAAGAATTTTTTCGCCGTTTCCCGGACGCATCTCCGACGCGGCCGGTTCCGCTTCAGCAGGACCGTCATGGGCCGGGATCAGAATGGTGAAGGTGGTACCCTTGTCAACACGGCTGTCACAGGCAATGGACCCGTTATGGTTTTCCACGATGCCGTGGACCACGGCCAACCCGATGCCGCTGCCTTCACCGATATCCTTGGTGGTGAAATAGGGTTCGAAAATTCTGTCGAGAATGGCTTTCTCCATACCGCTGCCGTTGTCCCGAACGGTCAGCCGGACGTATTTCCCCGGTGCAGGCGGTGTCTTCAATGTCCCGCCGAATGCCGGATCAACCTCAGTCTTTGCCAGCGAAATCTCAATGCAGCCGTCGGAAATGGGCAGGGCATGGACCGCATTGTTGCAGAGATTGATCAGTATCTGGTTTATCTGGGTTGCGTCCCCCCACACCGGATAGGATTCCGTCACGATGCTGTCCCGGATCTCTATATTTTTCGGCGTAGTGGCCCGTATCAATTTCAATGATTCCCTGACCACATCTCCCATATCAAACTGTGTTTTGGTGGAATCATCCTGCCGGCTGAAGGTGAGGAGCTGCCTGACAATATCCCGTGCCCGGATACCTGCCACGCGTATCTCCTCGCAGCTTTCTCTGGACTGGCTCCACCGGGGTAAATCCTCCATGATCAGTTCATTGTTGCCGATGATAATGCTCAGAATATTGTTGAACTCATGGGCGATCCCCCCTGCCAGATTACCTATGGATTCCATTTTCTGGGCCTGGGATAATTTCTTCCGGAGCATCTCTTTTTCTGCGGCGGCATGCTTTTGGTCGGTGATGTCGATGCTGGCGGTGGGATAGATCTCCCTGCCATTTTCATCATGGGCAAGCCTTGCATACATCAGGACTTCAAATGTCGTTCCGTCCTTCCGTCTGGCCGTATGTTCAAATATGTATTCACCCCGTTCCTTAAGGGTGTCAATTATCTTTTCTGGCAGTGTCTCATCCATGCAAAGACAGGCCGGAGAGATACCGATCAACGCATCCGGACTTTCATAACCGTACATCCTGACAAAGGCTTTGTTCACATAGATCAGTGTCCCACTCTCGTCCACAATATTAAAACCGTTCAGGGCGTTTTCGATGGCGGCATCTTTAACCTTGAGGTCATTTTCAACCTTTTTCCTCCGGCTGATGTCCACATGGGTACCGACGATCCTTACGGCCTCCCCGGCCCCATTGAATATGGCCTTTGCCCGGCTTAAAATATCCACCCAGTGACCGGCCTTATGCTTCATCTTGAATTCCATTTCAAAACGGTCACACCTTTTGTTGATGAGATTATCCTGCTGTACCCAGGCCCGTTTTACATCCTCAGGAGACGTCAGTCTTTCCCAGACGGTAAAATCATTGGGCAACTCATCATCCCGGTATCCAAGCATGCTTTTCCACGCCGGGGAGTAATAAATGGAATTGGTAACAAGATTCCAGTCGTATAATCCGTCCTGTGCAGCATCCATGGCGATATCAAATCGTTCTTCGCTCTCAGCCAATGCCGCCTCGGCACGCTTTAAATCGGTGACATCCGTAATGCTTCCCCCGATGAACTGCACCTCACCATCAACTCCGGGAATTGGAAAATAGGAGACCAGATAATGGGATTCCCTTCCCGGTTTGGAGGGGATTTCCCCTTTAAGTTCGATATTCTGGATTGGGTTTCCGGTGGACAGAATCTGCTCAAACAACGGCCGGATGATGTGGGCAGCCTCAGGCAACACCTCTTCAATGGTGTGACCGATATGATCTTCCCGGGAAGGCCCGTTCATTTTCTGGAGGGCGTCATTCACATAGACATACCGGAACGCCTTATCCCAGATCCCCATGGCCACAGGGGAATTATTCAGAAATGCGCCCAGCTTTGCTTCGCTGTCCCGCAGGGCCTGTTCCGCCTGTTTCCGCCTGTGTTCCTCTTGCTCCAGTTCCCGGACGCGTTCTAAAAGCTCTTCATAACTGGGATTTTCCGGCACGTAAGACACCTATTGATTTATCGTATTAAATATAATCATCGTAATCGCGGCGCAGCGTCGGTTCCGTCTGTGCGCCCCAATTTCACCTATCATTGAACGGGATCATATTTAAATTACACAATCAGCCGGGAAAAAGCAATTACACCAGACCTTTGGATTCAACAGTGCCCTGATGCCGGATGCGTGGTCTTCTGCTTGATTTGCTTCGGGAACGACCACTGACAAGAAGATGGCTCAAAACCTGTAAAACGTATAATCCCAAAAGGGCTCTCTACTTTTAACGTCGGATGTCAACCGTGTTCATACTTAGTCCCGAAACGATATTTGTTGGGGTTGCCCGTGTCAGTGTCTTAGAAAAATTATAATCCCAAATATTTCACCCGCTGGGTCCATTTTTGTGTCTGCATGTATTCCTGAAAAGAGTCAAGAAATATAGTTTCCAAGGCCGACATGGATTTACCATCAAGGCGCATCATCGAAATCCGGTTCATGATCTGCGGTTTATCTGTTGTGATCGGTACGATCTCACCCTTATCGATTAGATCGGCTACCCAATATCCGTCTACGATGCCAAGCCCCATATGATTTTTTAACCACAATATGACAGTGGGCATATTTTGGGCTTTGAATTTGATATTCAATTTGCTCGGAATTATTTCAAAATGATGTTTGAACCAGCTCTTCAATTCCAGCCCGTTTTCTTCATATGTTCCATAACTGCAATTTATCAAATTTTCAAATGAATGATCGCCGTTTAATTGCGTGTCGTAATATTGTTTTGAGCACACCATCAGCAACTCCACCTCAAACATTGATTTCGTTGTATAGGCTGACAGATTACCAATTATATGGCCCTTTTCTGTGGAACTGAAAAGATCAATGAAGGCCACATCAATCTGTCCATCATGGAGCTGTTTTAATAATTCGGCCGGGTTTCCACTGTATAGGGTGACTTTCACATCCGGATACATTTTTTGAAATTCAGTCAGAAACGGCAGAAGAAAATTACGGCTGAACTCCATAGGGCCGCCAACCTTGATGTGTCCCATGGGTTTTTCATGTTGATCACAAATATATTTCACGCCAATACTGAGATCATCCACAAATGGCGACACAATATTAAAAAGTTTATGGGCCCCATTTGTTGGAAGTAATTTTTTATGCAAACGGGTAAACAGCGGGACCCCGATTTCATCTTCCAGCTTTTGTAAATGCTGGCTCACACCGGACTGGGTCAGGCAGAGTTCCTTTGCAGCCAAAACAACACTCCCGGTCTGGTAAATATGATAGAAGATCTTTAATCGGTTAAAATCCGGCAGCATCATTTAAACTGATCCTTATTGATATTTTAAATAATTTTACTAATCCTACGTAATCCGTATATTTATCTCAAGTGTTAAATTACACCATACAAACAGATGTATAAAGGAGGCTTCCATGGCCACAAACAAAAAGTACGATGCAATCATCATTGGTGCCGGTGTTATCGGTGCTCCCATTGCCTACGAGTTGTCCAAAATGGGTTACAAAACCCTGACAGTTGACAAACTCCCGGATGCCGGTGAAGGTTCCACTGCTGGTTCCTGCGCCATTGTCCGCGCCCACTACTCCACCGAAGACGGTGTGGCCATGGCCTACGAAGGGTTCAAATACTGGCTGGACTGGGAAAACTACCTGGACAACGTTGAAGACGAAAAAGGCCTTGCCAAGTACATGAACACAGGTTCCCTGCTGATCAAGTCCCAGGGCCACAAATGGGAAAACGTACAGGCGCACTACGATGCTGTTGGCGTTCAGTACGAAGAGTGGGATAACGATAAGATCAAAGAAATGGTTCCGGTTGTTGATCTCCATGAACACTGGCCCGTTCGCCGTCCCGAAGATCCCAAATTTTTCGATGAGTCTGACAAAATGCTGGAAGGCGGCATCTTCTGCCCCGAAGGCGGCTATGTAAACGATCCCGCACTTTCCGCACACAACATCATGAGAGCGGCCGAAGCCAAAGGCGCCACGTTCCAGTTCAATGCAGAAGTGACTGACGTCAGAAGCGCAGACGGAAAAGTCACTGGTATCACCCTGGCCGACGGCACCGAATATGATGCCCCCATCGTCGTAAACGTCGGCGGTCCCCACTCTTTCAAAATCAACCAGATGGCCGAAGGCGTTTGGGAAGGCTGCAACATCAAAACCAAATCCCTGCGTCACGAAGTAATGTACTGCCCCTCAACAGACGATTATGACTACCTGAACGACGGCTACCACATGTCCGACGGCGACATCGGCTGTTACGTAAGACCTGAAACCGGTAACCTCTTCCTCATTGGTTCCGAAGACCCGGACTGCGATCCCCAGGAATGGGTAGATCCGGATGATTTCTACG
>JAKSBB010000397.1 GCA_022361315.1 Desulfobacterales bacterium | reverse complement strand
TCCACACAGGCGGAAGAATCATTTTTATAATCCAGATCACATACCACACGGCCGTCCACAATCCCGACACTCACGGCGGCAACCTGGCCCACAAGATAATACTCCGGCCCTTTTTGTCCCTGCTGCTTTGCAAGTTTCGTCAATGCATCATAAAGGGCCACCCATGCCCCGGTGATGGATGCCGTCCGGGTCCCGCCGTCTGCCTGAAACACATCACAGTCGATGAGAATACTCACCGGCCCCAGCCTGCTCAGGTCCAGGGCCGCCCGGAGGCTCCGGCCGATGAGCCGCTGAATCTCCGTGCTCCTGCCGTCCTTCTTAATCCCGTCCCGGCGTTTTCTGCGTCCGCCGGTGCTGCCCGGAAGCATACCGTACTCGGCGGTGAGCCATCCTTTCCCGCTGTCTTTCAGAAAGGGTGGCACATCCTCTTCAATGGTTGCCGTGCAGATGACACGGGTATTACCAAAAGAGACCATGCAGGATCCTGCCGGGTGCATGATAATATCTCTTTCCAGGGTGACGGTTCTCATAAGAAGACTCCTAATTTACATGGTTTTTGCATTTTCATTCGGGGAATGCCTACACGGCCCTGTGATCCCGGCCGGTCTTTGACAGATAATACTCATAATCCCCTTCATAAGCCGTCATCTGTCCCTGATCAATTTCGAAGACACGATCCACAAGGCTTCGGAGAAAATGGCGGTCATGGCTCACAAGCACAATGGTTCCGGTAAATTCTTTTAAGGCCTGGAGCAAAATTTCCCGGGACTGAATATCCAGGTGGTTGGTGGGCTCATCAAGGATCAGGAAATTCAGGGGCCGCCCCAGAAGGGTTGCCAGAACCACCCTGCTTTTCTCCCCCCCTGAAAGCTGTTTGATCTTTTTGTCCACATCATCCCCGGAAAATAAAAACGCCCCGCAGAGATTCCGGATCACCCCGATGCCTTCAAGGGGCAGGGCGTCCTGAACCGTATCGAACACCTTTTTATCCCCATCCAGGATGTCCATGGCGTGCTGACTGAAGTAGCCGGTATTGACGTTGGCACCGATAACTGCCCGGCCTTCGGTGGCAGATGTCTGCCCGGCCAGGACTTTTAAAAACGTGGATTTACCGGCGCCGTTGACACCCACCACAGCGATTTTATCCCCCCGGTTGATGAGACCTGATATCCCTGTGAATACCGTTTTGGCTTCCTGATGTTCGGATTCCCATATTTTGGCAAGGTTCTCTATGTGGACCACATCATTCCCGGAACGCGGGGGCTCTGAAAACTTGAACCGGATGGTTTTCTGGTATTCAGGCAGTTCAATTCGCTTGATTTTCTCAAGTTTTTTGATCCGGGACTGCACCTGGGAAGCATGGGACACCCTTGCCTTGAAACGGGCAATGAAGTTCTCTTCTTTGGCCAGCATCTCCTGTTGCCGCCTGTGGGTGGCGATGAGCTGCTCCAGCCTGACTTCCCGCTCTTTGATATAAAAATCATAGTTGCCGCCGTAGGTGGTGGTGGTGTGATTCGCCACCTCAATAACCCGGGAGACCACACGGTTCATGAAATCATGATCATGGCAGGTCATGAGAAGCGCCCCCTTGAAATCACTGATCAGCCAGTTTTCCAGCCAGATGATGGATTCCATGTCCAGATGGTTGGTGGGCTCATCCAGAAGAAGGACATTGGGGCTGATGGTCAGAATTTTTGCAAGGGCAATGCGCATCTTCCACCCGCCGCTGAAGGATTCAACCGGCAGGCCATGGTCGGCCGGACTGATGCCAAGGCCTGTCAAAACGGTCTGGGCCCGGGTTTCAAGATCATAGCCCCCGCGATTCTCAAAGTCTTCGGCAGCCTGCCCGTATTTTTCCAGCAGATCTGCCATGGCGTCATCATCCATGGGCTCTGCCATGGCCGCCTCCATCTCTTTCATCTCTTCACCCAGCTTGACAACATCCGCAGAACCGGACATGACTTCTTCCAGCGCAGAGCGGCCGGACATCTCCCCGACATTCTGGGAAAAATAGCCGATCTTTATTTTCTTGGAGAAGGTGATATCCCCGTCATCGGCGTCATCCGCGCCTGTAATCAGGTGAAAGATGGTGGTCTTGCCCGTGCCGTTGGCCCCCACCAGTCCGGACCGTGTGCCC